>CAJXGP010000007.1 GCA_913053915.1 uncultured Ignavibacteriales bacterium
ATTGGTGTGAAAAACCCGCCGAAACGCAATGAGAGAGTACTTAACTTATCCTTAGACCCCCGATGCATTTTATCGGAGATTCGGTATGAATTCTTTATAACGTTAGGACGTAATTAACTCTCAATAATCTCCATTACCTTTTCGTATATTTTCCTATCTGTCTCATAAAATTCTTTCACTTTTTTTATGGATGGTATACCTTCAGGTATTAACCCAGCATCACTAGGATACCTCGTATCTATATATACATCATTTATTTGTGCCAATATATCCTCATCTATTTCCATTTCTTTTCCCTTTTCAAGAATCATTCCATACAGTTTCTCTAAATCATGTATCCTCGGTATCTTCTCTCCATCATTTTCCAATATAGCTTTTAACGATTTCTCCACTGCTTGATGAATGTGAAATGCTACACTCTGGGTTAGCAACTCTTCCCCAAGTAATTTCTCCGCAGATAATAAATCTACCTTCGCATATCTAAGCCACTCTTTAACTTGCCTTTTCATACACTACTTTTCCAGTTTCTCTTATCTCTTTCGAAAATGAACTCTCACTTCTCATAAACTCTTCATACTCAGGCAAAGTAAATACCAAAATATCTATTGCTACTTTCCTATTGATTTCTCTTATTGCCTTTCTAATCTTAAGTTTCATTTCTATTTTTTCATCATAACTTGCTGGTATTCTATTCTCATCCAGAACAATTAATAAATCCAAATCGCTATTTTCGTTAAGGGTTTTATTTATATACGAACCAAATACCATTACAATCTTAGGTTGTATTTTCCTTAAAGCCTTTAGTATTTCGATAATATACTTTTCGTATTCTCTTTGTTTATTCATATCTTATTCCATTATACAGTGTAATATTAGTATACCATTTTTTTAATCATTTACCTAGCTCTTTTGAAAGATAATTCCCTCTACCGCGCTCTAACGGCATCGCAAATAATTTGTTCGCCTGCTTGACCTGCAGTTTTTTTTCGGGGAAGATCGATGACAAGTTACATTGTTCACGCCAAAAGTTATGCAAACAGTAGTTATCCGGCAGCTGCCGGATTCATTGTAACTGCTGCTTGCCGGTTAATTTAAACTTACTTTCAAATCTGAAACTACAAACTTAAACTAAATTATGCAACTTACTTTTTACAATTCGACTTATACCGATTCAGCGACCGAATTAATTTGCCGGTTGAACTACCCTGCCTACGTTATTACTTCGGCGGGGCTTAGCTCATCCTTAGACCCCGGTGCATTTTATCGGGGATTCGGTATGAATCTTTTATAGCGTTAGCAACTGGAAGACTATAACTATTATTTATAATTAAACGATTATGGATATTTAAGTAATTTAAGTTCTTCGATAAATCTATAATCTTTTTGGTTTTTTGAAAGGAAAGGAATATTTAAGACAATTGCTGTCGAAGCAATAATAGCATCGGGAATCAGTAGTCCATGGCTTAAACGGTATTTCGTAAGTGATTCAACTGCTTTATCAGATATTTCTTCAGAAACATTTACGATCGAAAATCTTCTTAAAAACTTATTTAATGATTGAAGTTCCCTCTTATTATTGCATCCTACAATAAGCTCCATCTGAGTGATTAAACTTATCTGTAAGTTTGCCCTTTCTTCCTCAAGTTTCAACCGATTTATGGCACTGATTTCTTTCCGAGCAACATCAATAAGAATATCTGTATCTATGAGTAAAAAACTGCTCATTTAATCAACCCATTCTGATTTTCGAAGATTTCTAACCCACGACGTACTATCTTTCATTTCAGTTCTATTTTTCCACATACCTATAAATTTTTCATTCTCAAGATTCACTTTCACATTTTGACGACGTTCCGGAAAGCGATTTTTCTTACTTTTTAAGAAATCTATAAAATCAAGAACCTCTCTTTTTTCATTTTTTGAGAGGCTCTCTAATTTTTTTAATAATAATTCCGAATTCATATTATTGTTCTCTTTACCTTTTACTTCTGAAAGAAAATAAATATAATAATAAAAAGCAAGCAAAGTTTCTACCAAAACATTAAGAATCAACGAGGCTGCTAACGGCGTTGCCGATAAGCCGCCTGCTCCGATTTATTCCGATATTTTTTATCGGGATATTTTTTATCAGAGTCCGCCCAACAAGAACCGCTCAATTTAAATTAAACTTGATAAATTCTGCAAATTTGCTTTTTACAATATATTTATAGAATAAATGAAATCATTTTTTTATATTCATATTTTTAATTATTAAATATATGAACTTTTCCGACAGATTATAATAATTCCAAAATTTTATACTTATGCAAAAGAACGATAAATTTTCATCATTTAAAGAAATTATACAAGCTATGGGACTTGTATTTGGGGATATCGGAACAAGTCCAATTTATACACTTACAGTTATTTTTACACTTACCGCTCCGACGAGAGAAAATTTAATGGGGGTTTTATCTCTTTTGTTTTGGACTCTTGTAATGCTTGTGACTGTAGAATATGCATGGCTGGCAATGAGTTTAAGTATTAAAGGCGAAGGTGGGATAATAGTTCTAAAGGAAGTTTTAGCCAGCAGCGTTAAAACAGGCAGAAAAGCAGCGTTCGCAACATTCTTGGGATTTCTCGGTGTTTCCCTGCTTATGGGAGACGGCGTTATAACACCGGCTATAAGTATATTATCGGCAGTTGAAGGTTTACAGTTACTACCGGGAATCGGTAATATCTCCGTAACAACAATTATCATTGCTACATGTTTAATTACAATCATTCTATTTGCCTTTCAATATCGCGGGACAGATAAAGTTTCCCGTTTGTTTGGTCCTATAATGGTAATTTGGTTTTTGTCTTTATTTGTGTCCGGACTTTATTCAATTTCGTTTGGACCAAGTGTTTTACTTGCATTAAGCCCGCATTACGCAATCGAATTTATGTTGCATAACGGTTTATCAGGTTTCTTTGTATTGAGCGAGGTAATTTTGTGTGCTACCGGCGGCGAAGCGCTTTATGCCGATATGGGACATTTGGGAAGCCAACCGATTCGTCATGCATGGTATTTTGTTTTCTTTGCTTTGGTAATTAATTACTTTGGGCAAGGCGCTTTTATGATATCTCACAATGTACACGATTTTGTACTTTTTGTAATGGTGAAATCAATAGCCGGATATTTATATGTACCGTTCTTAATATTAACTTTGTTTGCTACTATTATCGCTTCTCAAGCAATGATCAGCGCCGTCATGTCGTTAGTTTATCAAGGAATTACAACCCGTGTGTTTCCTTTGATGAAAGTAAAATACACCTCCAGCCAATTGAAGTCTCAAATCTATATCGGAAGTGTTAATTGGATACTACTAATTGCAGTTTTATTTATGATTCTGTTATTCCGGAAATCGGAAAATTTAGCTGCAGCTTACGGACTGGCTGTAACGGCAACGATGACTATCAGCGCTATGTTTATGATTTGGATTTTTAAAATTAAAAAACACAAATTAAAAATGTTTGTAGCGGTATTGGTTTTTATTACCGATTTCTTTTTCCTGATTGCGGTTTTTAATAAAATACCTCACGGTGGCTATTGGTCACTTGTAATTGCGGCAATCCCGTTCTTTATAATTCAACTATGGTCAAAGGGCGGACAATCAATGCATAAATCTTTTAAACCGCTTCCAATTGATACTTTTTTAGTGGGCTATGAACAAATCTACAAATTGGGGAATAATATAAAGGGGACTGCGCTGTTTTTTACAAAAAATATCCATGAAATTCCTCCGTATATGGTTCATTGTATTATTAGAGGAAATATTATTTATGAAAGTAATATTTTAGTTTCTATAATTACTACCGATAATCCATACGGAGTTAAGTTTAATATGATCGAAAAAATTGCAGCCGGCTTATCGGCTATCAAAATTCATGTCGGGTATATGGAAATTCTCGATCTTCCAACTTTACTGAAAGAGAATAATATCTCGGAAAAAGTAATCTTTTACGGTGTTGAAGAGATTATTACCAGTAAGCCTTTGCTGAAAATGTATGCTTTCTTAAGACTTATTACACCGTCTTTCGTTAAATTTTATAAGCTACCTTATTATAGGTTGCACGGAGTTTTAACCAGATTGGAATTATAATTCCCGGCATTTTATAAATTTAAAACATAAAATGAATATGTTGTCCCTAAAAGATTAAACACCGCATAAATCGCGGTATTATTAATTACTTAAACCGGAGACAGCAAAGCTTTGAAATACAACGGTTAAAAAACAAACTGTGAAAGAGCACATTCTCAATTGTGGCTGTGACACAAATCAAATAAAATCTGTGCAAAATAATGATAAATTATATAATTTAGTATTTTCATTATTCAAAAATGATACGGAGCGATATAGATATTGCGTAATGGATAATTTGTCGAAATAAATAACTGTATCGTTAAAATTTCATAAAAATAATAGTTTAAAATTCATTTTCGATTTAAAAACTTATTTCCATGCTTCTGAAATTAGAGGAATATAAGGTACATCCAATTTCGTTTTCTGTGAAAAAAAATGTTTAGGAAAATTCAGCGGTTACAACTCCGATTAGTTTAAAATATTGAATCTATGTTGTGAAATATAATATGAAAAAAGAATTATTGATATTTGGTGCAAACGGAGCATTGGGTAGAGGTCTTACTCAAGTAATGTTGAAGAAGGATTATGATAAAATTTATCTTTTCAGTTCTAAATTTGATGAAACAACGAATGAACCTTCGAACGTTGAGAGAATAATAATCCAGGATTTATCGAAAGAAGAAAATGCTGTTGATGCATTTAAGAAAGTTTATACTGATAAAAATAAAATACTTTTTCTTTACAGTACAATTGGCGGTTTTGCGGGAGGTAAAACTATTTGGGAATCTGAAGTTGATGAATGGGATAAAATGTTTGATATGAATTTAAAGACAAACTATTTACTGGCAAAACATTTTGCTAAACTTATACAACAATCCTTTGGAGGTTCAATTTGTTTTACTGCTGCTTATACGGGAATTCAGGAGGAAGCCGGAAAAGGGAGCTACGGTATTTCAAAAAGCGCACTCATTCATCTCGTAAAAACTTTGGCATTAGAATCGAAAAAAATTAATTTATCTGTGAATGCTATTGCACCTTATATCATAGACACACCGGCAAATAGACGGTGGATGAAAAAAGAGGATTATTCAGAATGGATAAAACCATCGGAGATTGGCGAACTTGTTTACAGTCTTTTTAGTAATTTTCATTTTATATCGGGCAATATAATAAAACTGAAATATAGATTTGAATTAAGAGAAGGAATGACAAATTATTAATGGTAAAAATAGCTGCTTCTTACAATAAATTATTGACTTTGTTTTTCGAAATGTTTATTGTTGGAACATATTTTTAAGAATTTTATTGGAGTTGCTCTCTCCTTTAGAACAAATACATTTAATTATTCAGGAGGTTACCTTTTATGGAATTAATAGCTGTAATTTCATCATTCACCTATGTGATTGCACAAGCTGCTCAAAATCAAAGTGCATTAAACTGGTTAGCTGAAAAGTACGTAGCCGGAGGTATTTTCATGCCTCCTATTCTGGCTTGTTTGATTCTGGGTTTAGCATTTAGTATAGAAAGATTTTGGACTCTTTCAAGAGCTAGAGTTAATACAAAAGAATTTATTGTAAAAATTACACAAACCCTCAAAGATGAGGGGGTTGAAGCCGCTAAAGAACTTTGCGCCAATACCAGAGGACCTGTAGCATCAATTTTTCATGCCGGACTATTAAGAGTAGATGAAGGCATTGAAGCTGCTGAAAAAGCCATTATATCTTATGGTGGAATTGAAATGGGATTTCTGGAAAAAGGTATGATTTGGATTTCTACATTTATCACAATTGCTCCTATGCTCGGATTTACCGGAACGGTTCAAGGTATGATTGCCGCTTTTGACGCTATCAAAGAAGCAGCCCAAATTTCACCGGCAATTGTTGCCAACGGTATTGCAATTGCTTTATTAACTACATTATTTGGACTGGTTGTAGCTATGTTGTTGCAAATTTTTTATAATTATTTTGTCTCGAGAATTGATAAACTGGTAGGGGATATGGAAGAAAGTTCAGTACAATTAATAGACGTTCTTTACGAATTAGAGAAACAAAAAAAATAAAGAGAATTTTAATAGCATTGAATTTAATAAATAAAATATGAGTATTTCATAATGATTAGGAAAAGAAGTATAACGGAAGCCAATATTCCAAGCAGTTCAATGGCTGATATTGCATTTTTGTTGTTGCTGTTTTTCTTAGTGGCAACTGTTATTAACGTTGATACAGGTATTGGATTAACACTTCCGAGATATGTTAAAAATATAAAAAATGTAAAGGTGCCGAAAAACAGAATGGCTGCTTTATTGATAAATGCCAGCGGGGAAGTGCTCTTGGATAATCAACCTATTTCAATGTTTCAAATTAAGAATGTATTAAAAAAGAGAATAGAATCTAAAATAGATCTGCCAAATGATAAAAAATTAATTGTGTCGGTTAAGACCGACAGGAAAACAAAATATAACACTTATGTTCAAGCTTTGGATCAAATTAAACAAGCATATTTTGAAACCAGAGATGAATATTCGAATGCTCATTATGGGAAAATTTATAAAAATTTACCTCTTGACGAACAAAAAATTGTTAAAAGTAAAATTCCAATAATTATTTCACTTGCTGAACCGGAATCTGTTAAAAAATAAGATTAGAGGATAGATAATGAAATTTGTAAAAAGAAGAGCCAACGCAGAATCAGGAATTCCTACTGAATCTATGGCCGATATAGTATTCATCTTATTGCTATTCTTTATGGTTACTACTACTTTAAGAAAAGTAGATGTAATTGTTCATTTTACTTTACCGAAAGCGAAAGCTATCGAAAAAATTGAAAATAAAAGACTAATTGATTATATATGGATTGGTAGATCGGGAAGAATACAAATTAATGATAGTATTGTTAAAATGAATCAGATTGAACCTATCATATATAGAAAACGACAAGAATTACATAATGTTATCATCTCATTACGAATAGATGTAAATACGAAGATGGGAGAGGTAACCGATGTACAGCAAGAATTAAGAAAAGCAGATGCCTTAAGGATTAATTATTCTGCTAATGTCAAACTTTGATTTAGCTTTTTTCATTAACTAAAAAATTAAAAAGGCAGGATGGTTTTACTAATCTCCTGCCTTTTTCACTTTATGAGAGAAAAAAATGGACTTAAAAGAAAGAATCAATGAAGATCTGAAATCCGCAATGAAATCAGGGGATAAATTACGCCTTCTAACGATTCGTTCTATCAGAGCTTCAATCTTGGAATTTGAAAAGAGCGGTACCGGTAAAATCTTAAATAATGAGGAAGAAATTAAGCTGTTAAGCGGAGCTGTCAAAAAAAGAAAAGATGCAATAAAATTATTTCAAAAAGCTGGTAGAGAAGATTTAGTGCAAAAGGAAGAGGGAGAATTAAAAATTTTATTGGATTATCTGCCAAAGCAATTAACCGAAGATGAGATCTTTGATAATGTAAAAAAAATTGCTGTTTCCATCGGCGCTTCATCAAAGGATGATTTCCCAAAATTAATGCCTGAAGTTATGAAACAATTAAAAGGAAAAGCAGACGGAAAAACAGTAAGAAATATAGTCTTAAAATTTCTAGGGTAAAAGTGAATCTGATAGATATAATAATTATGACCGTTATTTTTATCGGTTTTATATTGGGATTTAAAGACGGTTTTGTTAGAAAATTTATAGGGCTATTGGGTTTTGCCTTAGCAATTGCTTTAGGGATTATTTATTCAGGAACTTTTGGTAAATTAATTGAAAAGGTATTTCATATAGAATATTATCTTTCTCAAATTATTGCCGGAGTAGCCATCTTTATTCTTGTTATCATAATATCATCAATAATTAAACGAATAGTTCATCCCTTCGACAAAGTCAATAATTTAATAAACCAGATAAGTGGCGGTTTAATCGGTGTAATTCAAATTTTGATTTTCTTAAGCGCTATTTTTTATTTGATGAATGTATTTAATTTACCGTCTGAAAAGTCGAAAAAATCATCTATATTTTACCAGAAAGTTTATGATATAATTCCCCTTACCATCGATTATATAAGTGAATATTCACCTAATACTAAAAAAATTATAAACAATTATTTTAACGGTAAAGATACACTAAAATGATACCGGCTTCCGCTCTGAATAAATTGGGATATGCTAAAATATTACAATATATTACTAGGTATTCGATTACTGAAAAAGGTAAACAATATGTATTATCACTTCAACCGCTTTTTGATAAAATAAAGATCAAGAAAGAGTGCGAAACAGTTACTCAAGCGAAAGATATTTTGAGCGAAACGAATGCACCTCCTCTAGAATTTATTTCAAACCTCAGCGAATCATTATCTCGAAGCAGAATTGAAAATGCCGGATTGGAAATATCGAAAATTCTTGAAGTTCATAAATTAGCCGTTATATCAAGAAATATTTACCAATTCTTAAAAAGTCATTCCGGAAGAGCTCCATTATTATATCAACAGGCACAAAATTTATTTGTAGATAAAACATTTGAATATGCTATAGAAAGAGTAATCTCAGAACGCGGTGAGATTAAGGATAATGCAAGCGTAAAATTAATGGAAATTCGACGAGATTTGAAAGAAAAAAAGAATGAAGTTCTCCTATTGGTAAACCGGTTAAAAAAAATAATTGAAAATAAAAATATCGTTCAAGAAGAATATCTGACATTAAGGGACGGTAGAATTGTTATACCGGTAAAAGCTGAGCATAAAAGACATATTAGGGGTTTTATTCATAGTGAGTCTGCAACAGGACTGACGGTATATATTGAACCGGAGCAAACACTTGAATTGAATAACGAAATAGTTTCATTGTCTTTTGCTGAAAAGAGAGAAATGGGAAGGCTGCTTAAATTGCTCACAAAACGAATAGGTGAGGCAAGCCGTAAACTCCAAAACTCACTGGAAATTATCTCTTATATCGATTCGATATTTGCCCGGGCAAAATATTCAATTGAAATTATCGGATGTTTTCCAGAAATTAATAATGAAAAGATTATATCCATTTTAGATGCCAGGCATCCGGTTTTATTAAAAAAATTAGGGAAGGAAAATACCGTTCCATTAAATGTGAAGTTGGATAAAAAGATAATTTTAATCACCGGTCCTAATGCAGGTGGTAAAACCGTTGTTCTTCAAACTATCGGCTTATTGTCTTTAATGCTTCAATCCGGTATTCATGTCCCTGTACAACCGGATTCAAATTTTCATGTTTTTTCAAATATATTTATTGACATCGGAGACGAACAATCTATAGAAGATGATATTTCCACTTTTAGTTCTCATTTATCCAATATAAAAAATATATTGTCTAAAGCAGATTCGAATTCCTTAGTTTTAATTGATGAAATCGGTACCGGCACCGATCCAAGTGAAGGCACTGCTTTAGCTGCCGCCAGTTTAATTAAACTTAATGAAGCTAATTCTACGGTGTTTGCAACTACACACCATGGAAAATTAAAATTAATTGTTTATCAGATCGATGGTTTTGAAAATGCCGCTATGGAATTCGATACTAAAAATTTACAACCTACCTATAAATTTAAACAAGGGATTCCCGGCTCTAGTTATGCTTTGGAGGTGGCTAAACGTATTGGATTAAGCGATGATTTCTTAAGTCTTGCAGCAAAATATTTGGAGCCGGATAAAAATAGAGTTGAAAATTTTTTGATCGACTTGGAAACGAAATCAAAAGAACTGAAGAATAAATTGGATAAAATTGAAATAGAAAATACTAGATTAAAAGGTTTATCAAGCCTTTATCAACAAAACATTGATAAATTAAACTCTGAGAAAAAAGAGATAATTAAAAAAGTTAAAACCGAAGCTAACGAATATCTGAACTCAATAAACAAAAAATTTGAAAACTTAGTAAGAGATCTCAAAGAATCGAATGCCGGCACTGAAATTATAAAATCTTCCAAAAAAGTAATAAAAGATCTTAAAAAGGTTAATGATAATATTTTAAAAGAAGATATTGATTTGATTAAAGAAAATCATAGTTTTACCATCGGTAATATTGTTGCCATAAAAAATACTGCAACAATTGGTGAAATAATTGTTATTTTAGAGGGTAAAAGAAAAGCCGTATTAAGAGTAGGTTCAATTAAAATGCTGGCTAAAATGGATGATCTGATACCGGCAAAAATGAAAGAGCCTGAACATGAAAGCAAAAGTTATAATATAAATTTGATAGATAAGCAAATTCGTATTGATATAAGAGGCGAAAAACCTGAAATTGCGGAATTTGAAGTTATTAAATTTGTAGATAATGCATATTCAGCCGGGATGAACAAAGTTGAAATATTACATGGAAAGGGTACCGGTGTTCTGAAGAAAACGGTTAAGGAAATATTAGAAAAGCATGAGAAAGTGAAAAGGTTTTATTTTGCTCCGATTGAATTCGGCGGTGAAGGTATTACTATAGTTGAAATAGAATAAGGTAAAAATTGTTTAAAAAAATTTTAATTGCAAATAGGGGAGAGATAGCAGTAAGAATTATTCGAGCCTGCAAGGAACTAGGTATAAAAGCAGCCTCTGTATATTCTGATGCCGATAAAACATTATTACATGCTCAATATGCAGATGAATCATATAATATAGGCGTTCCTCAATCATCGGAATCTTATCTGAATCAAGATAAAATTATTAAACTTGCAAAAACAATTAATGCCGATGCAATCCACCCCGGTTATGGTTTCTTTGCCGAAAATGCGGAATTTATTAAGGCAGTTGAAGAAGCCGGGCTGGCATTCATAGGTCCTAACTCTAAATCGGTAGCCATGATGGGAAGTAAAACCGCTGCACGAAAACTCATGTCCCAAAATAATGTTCCCATTGTTCCCGGCACTACCGAACCAATCGAATCTTTGGAAGAAGGTAAAAAAAATGCTTCCGGTATCGGATACCCAATATTACTTAAAGCCTCGGCAGGCGGTGGTGGAAAAGGAATGCGACTTGTTTCCTTTGATAGCGAATTTCAAGCAGCATTTGAAGAAACACAGAGAGTTTCACTAAAAGCATTTGGAGATGATTCGGTTTATATTGAAAAATTTATTGAAAAACCAAAGCACATTGAAGTCCAAATAATTGCTGATAAATTTGGAAATTATGTCCATCTGTTCGAAAGAGATTGTTCTATTCAAAGAAGACATCAAAAAATTATCGAAGAGGCTCCATCATCAATTCTTAATATGGAAATTAGAAATAAAATAACTAGTGCAGCAATAAATGCAGCTAAAGCCTGTAATTATTATAATGCCGGTACGATCGAATTTTTGATGGATCAAAATAAAAATTTTTATTTTTTGGAAATGAATACAAGGTTGCAAGTTGAACATCCTGTAACTGAGATGATAACGGGGATTGATCTTGTAAAAGAACAAATATCTATTGCATCCGGAAATAAAATTTCATTCAAGCAAGATGATATAAGAATGAACGGACACGCTTTTGAATCGAGAATTTATGCCGAAGATTTTGAGAATAATTTTTTACCTTCAACGGGTGAACTCTTAGAATATGTAATTCCCTCGGGACCGGGCGTACGAGTTGACAATGGATTTGGAAGAGGTTCAAAAGTTTCGATGTATTACGATCCCTTAATTTCGAAATTAATCGTTTGGGATAAAGATCGCAAAAGTGCAATCAGTAGAATGCTTCGCGCTTTATCTGAATATAGTATTGCCGGAGTGACGAGTAATATTTCATTTCTTAAAAAAATATTTAACCATAAAAAATTTATTGCCGGCACGTTCGATATTAATTTTATTGAAAATGAATTTATTCCTTCTTTAGAAAAGGAAAACGGCAAACAAACTGATTATAAATTACAAACAATAGTTTCAATATTTATTGCTGCTCTTAAAGAACAATCATCTGCCGGTAATCACATTCGGAATAAATTAAATAGAGATAATAATAAGTGGACTGAGTTATTATATGAGTGAATATATAGTTACGATTGAAGATATTAAGAATGAAATTATAATTTTCAACGGTTCGTCTGTAAAATTAAACGGAAAGAGATATGATTATGATGTTACTTTGTTGAGCGGGGTTACATATCTCTTGACATTCAGTAATAAATTATATAAAATATCATCGGAAAAAATAAACGATGAAAAATATCGTATTACAGTTGATGGAAAACAATTTGAAGCAGTTATCAGAACATCATTGCAAGAAAAAGCTTCTAAATTAGTAGGAATCAACAAAAACATAAACCATAAATTAGATGTTAAAGCGCCTATGCCTGGAATAATCTTAAAAATTAAAAAGAATGAAGGAGATGAGATATCTAAAGGGGAGTCAATAATGATCCTTGAAGCTATGAAGATGGAAAATGATCTTTGTGCTCCGATATCCGGAACAATCCGCAATTTAAATGTACAAGAAGGAATTGCTGTAGAAAAAGGGGTTGATCTGTTCTCTATTGAGTAGTCGGTCATTAAAATGACAAACTTAAATAAATTAAATTATTTTTATTAACCTTTAGGGAGGTCTCGTGAAAATTAAACTATTTATACTATCATTATTGCTTCTTTTAAGTGAATCCGTATTTGCCGGTGGATTTCAGATAAACGAACATGGAGCTAAGGCAATGGCTATGGGCGGTGCTTTTACTGCAATAGCTAATAATCCTTCCGCCATGTATTATAATGTAGCCGGAATTACGCAATTAAAAGGATTCCATCTAATGCTCGGGACAACCATGATTGTTCCCGAAGCCTCATTTAGAGGTGTAGCTCCTGCTATTACCGAATACAAAATGATTAATCAGACTTTTTTTCCTACATATTTTTATGCTACCTATCAAGTTAACAAAAGTTTATTTCTCGGTGTTGGATTTACAACACCTTTTGGTTTAGGAACTAAATGGAATAGTAACTGGATTGGAAGATATTTAGCTATAAAAACCAATATCCAAACATTTCAAATAAATCCATCTATTGCATACAAAATATCAGATAAATTATCAGTTAGCGGTAGTTTCGTTTATAGTTTTGCAAATGTAACAATAACTCAGAAAACTCCACAAACTCCTTTCGCCGGTGATGCATTCGTTCAATTAACGGGAAAGGATAATTCTGCTTTCGGATATCAATTCGGAATTCTTTATAAACCTGATAAAAAATTATCTTTCGGAGCTTCTTTTCACAGTCAAATAAAATATAATTTTGACGGTACAGTAACACTACCGGTGCTCAGCAATTAATCAATGCGGAAAAGCTTCCCGAAGGTAAAGCAACTGCGCCGATAACAGTACCATTTAACTTAGTCGTCGGAGTGGCATACGATGTTACTCCCCGCCTCAAATTGAGCGCCGATTTTCAATACATCGGTTGGTCTAGTTATGATACATTAAAGGTGCATTTTGCTAATCCTGCGTATCAAGATATTAACAGCCCCAAGATGTATCGGAATTCATATATACTAAGATTCGGCGGTAAATATGAAGTTGCTTCCAATTTAAGTGTTGCAGCGGGAATTTTATTTGATAAGAGTCCGGTTAAACCCAAATACATTAATCCGTCTTTACCGGATGCAAACCGTTTAGGATTTAGTGTTGGCATCAATTATAAACTTACGCGAAATTTTGAAGCTGACCTTGGTTATTTGTTTATTAGAGGTCAACAAACAACCGTTACAAATTCAAAAGAAGATTATACCGAAGGGAATTCACCGTTTAACGGAACGTATAATACATCGGCTAGCCTTCTTTCATTCAGTTTATCGTATAGTTTTTAATTACTAAAGGAAATTTAATATGAAAAATATATTTGTCTTTCTGATTGTTGCTATCTTAACTTTATTCGTAATGAATGGATGTAAAGATAGAACTTCGTTAACAGCTCCACCTCCTCCCAGCCCTAAAAGCGGCAACGTAAATCTTTCAAGAGTTGTTACGTTGGGAAATAGCTTAACTGCCGGTTTTCAATCGGGCGCCTTATTTGAAAGCGCACAAAAATATTCATTTGGAAATCTCTTAGCTGAACAAATGGGTGTAAAGTACGTTCAACCTTTGGTAAGCGATCCGGGTATTGGCGGTAGAATTGTTGTAAAATCACTTAGTCCGTTTGTTCTTACTACACAACCGAGTAGCGGAACTTTAACTAATGCTGCATATCCGGCACCTTATAACAATTTAGGAGTTCCCGGTGCCAGAGTCTATGATATTTTAAATGCTACTAATTCAAAAAATTGTTTTACTGCAATTTATGCGAATAGCCCAAACCCGATGTTCGATTTAGTTTTAAGAGGGCAGGGCAGCGCGTTTGATCAAACAAAGGCTCTTAAACCTACTTTTGTAACCGTCTGGGTCGGTAATAATGATATCCTAGGATATGCCGGTATGGGCGGTACAGTTGCATATACACCCACTCAAACCTTCGCATTTCTTTTCAGTACACTTATGGACAGTTTGGCAACCCTCCATAGTGAATTTGGGACAAATGTAGTTGTAGGAAATATTCCGGATATTGAGGCTATTCCATTCTTTACTACTGTTGGGCCGCAAGTAGCCATGGGAACTCCTTGGACAGCATTAAAAATTCCAGGACTCGTTTATCAAAAAAATGGAGACAAAAGTATTGGAAATGGTGTTGCCGATTCCGCACAACTTTTAACGGGGAAAGTTTTATTAACACTTCCCGGGGCTTCCTATGCTGCATTACTAGGCAAGCCGACAGGTAAGTTTTACCGGGATTATCATTATCCTGCTTTACCTCCGGGAATTGATACTACCAAACCTTTTGGATTTGATCCACGGAATCCATGGCCTGATGCTTTAATATTAGACCCGGGTGAACTAAGTACCGTTAATAGTATAGTTAATAATTATAATCAAACTATTTCCGCTACAGCCTCCGCACATGGTTTCGGTGTGGTCGATTTTTATTCTTTCTTTAATTCCATAAGAGCGCATGATTTTACCGGCGGTACTTATTTCGACGGTGTTAAATTTACTACTACTTACGTTCAAGGAGGGCTGTTCGGATTGGACGGTGTTCATCCAACTGATCAAGGTTACGCAATTATCGCTAATGAATTTATAAAAGTGATAAATAGTAAATACAAAGCAAACATCCCTCTTATAGATGTGTCTACTATTCCCGGGAGTATTTATTTTGCAAAAAGGACAACGAGCAAATTGGCTTTACCCTATTTTACGCCAGGTTCTTTTAACGATTTACTATTTTATTAAGTTTTGAAAGAGGGGCTGTCTCAAATGTAAGATATATGTTATTCCGGGAAGTCAAAACTTTTGAGATAGCTACTCTTTGTATTAAGATTAATCAAATTCTTGCATAAATAAAAAAATATGAAGAATTTAATTTTTAGTTTCATATTATTTGGAGTAATGATATTTTTATTTACTAAATGCTCCTCTTCAAAAGAATCCGGTATGATAAAAATTCCGGATAGTACTTATGTCTTCGATAAAATTCCACCGGATACTTCCATTCGTATAAACGAACCAATTGCTGCTATACCGGTTTTTCATGTAAAATACTATATTGTTCAAATCGGTGCATTTACGACTAAGGAAAGAGCTGAAAAATTTGCCGAACAAAGCAAAATAATATTATCTGAAAAAATTGATATTCTCTACAATAATGATATAAAGCTATACGTTGTACAATTAACTCCATTTTATACTCAAAGAAAAGAGGCTGAAAAGATAAGAAATAAATTATGGAAACTTGATAATTATAGAGACGCTTGGATAGTTACCGTTAGAAAATAGTTTTGTTATTCATTCTTAATTGTTCGGCATATTTTAATTTTGGAAAATATCTATTTAAATTACATTCTATTGATTTTCTATTCAAAATCAATTTAAAAGTTTAATTACCGAAAAAAAATAAAAATATTTGTAATATATTATGAGTCCATTCTAAAACGTTCAATAGAGTCATTCCGAAAAAGTGAAGGGACTGAAGAATATCTTATTTTACAATGGGTTAGAGATTCTTCACTGAGTTTACGTTGAACGAAGTGAATGTGTTCGGAATGATACATCGGTATTTTTTAAAGTAGATTAATATTATAAAATTAAAAAAAAATGAATTTTTATTTGTTAGTTAAAAATATTTTTATATTTTAGCTATGTATATATAACTTATAAATGATTATATTTTATATTAGAAAAGTCGAAAGCGGGAAACTCATTGATTTTTTAAATCCCTTATATAAGCTGATTTTATTAATACTATTCGATTGGATTTGGTTAATAGAATTTCAACTCATTATTAATTAGCTTTATCTTATAATAAATAAATTGGAGGAAAGATGTCTTTTTCATTGAACAAAATCATGTTAATTGGTAATTTAGGGAAAGATGCGGAAACAAGGTTTACTACTAATAATGTTTCCGTAACCAGCTTCAGCCTTGCTACTACTCATGGATATAAAAATAAAGAAGGCAATTGGCAAAATGAAACTACATGGCATAATATTGTTGGATTTAATTTATCAGATTACTATAAAGAAAATTTGAAAAAAGGGAAAAAATTTTATATAGAGGGAAGATTGACTAAAAGAGATTATACGGATAAGGAAGGAATAAAACGTTATTCAACCGATGTATTTCTTGAGAAACTAATTCCGTTGGATGCATCAAATAGTAGTAGCAATTACAATAGTAATGTACAAGAAGGAAGCGTTAATGAACCTAATGTACAAGTTGATGAAAATAATGATCTTCCTTTTTAAAATAACTATTCAAAAAATATGGGACTAATTTAATTTTTGGACGTAGGTTGGCATTTTAAATTCATAATATTATTGTTTCTCTTTTTATTATCTGCTTTTTTTTCCGGTTCGGAAGTTGCTTTATTTTCAATTGAAAGCGGAAAATTAAAAAATAACTTAAGCAGTCATCCGTTAATACGCAGGTATGTTTTATATTTACTTGAATCTCCAAGAAGACTCCTGGTTACTATACTTATTGGAAACACAATAGTCAACGTTGCAGCATCAATCATATCTGTTGCTCTAGCTTTGGACTATGCCAAAAATTCATCCATGTCCAAAAATTTAGTCTTTTCATTTCAAATTATAATACTCTCTCTAATAATTATAATATTCGGTGAACTTATTCCAAAATTATGGGCATCAAAAAGACCCCTTAGTTTTGCAAGTGCAGTATCTGTCCCTTTATATTGGATGGGGGTCCTTTTATATCCGATAGCAGAAACAATTACTGAAACAATAAGATTAATTGTTTCAAAAATTAAGCTGAGCAAGTACCAAATGGCAATGCAACCTGATGAAATTGCAGAACTAGCTAATTTGGGTCATGAAAGGGGAACAATAAAAGAAAAAGAACGTGGTTTAATAAATAGCATTGTAGGTTTTAATTCTGTCGTTGTTCATGAAGTTATGACTCCGCGTGTTGATATAATCTCTATTTCGATCAACACTGATATCACAGATGTGTTAAATATAATTAACTCATCGGGACATAGCCGGATTCCTTTGTATGAAGAGAACCTGGATCAAATAGTTGGAATTCTTTACACAAAGGATTTATTACCTTATTTAAAAAATAGAGGTGGGCTTCAGGAATTATCACTTCTAACAATAACTAGAAAAGCCATGTTTATTCCTGAAACGAAAAAAATAAACGATTTATTACATGAATTCCAAGAGAAAAAAACGCACATTGCTATAGTAGGCGATGAATACGGC
>CAJXGP010000008.1 GCA_913053915.1 uncultured Ignavibacteriales bacterium
GCAACCCTATACATTGTTTTTATAGTATCTACTAAAAATTTCTCATCTCCAAATAATTTTAAAGCAATCCCAATTGCAAAAACATAAGCCCCAAACTTTCCCCTCATAATTATTCCTGTAGCAATAAGAGCAGCCCCTAATGCTGCAACTGCTTTACCTGCTTTTAGATCACTATAAGCAATTTTTAATGCAATACCTGCTGCTGCAAATCTAGCAAGTTTACCCATCATTTTAAATGCTTTATTATATTTTTTATACAATAATCCAAAACCTTTACTTGTTAAAATAATCTTTGGAGAAATCCCTGATATTTTAGAAAGAACCATTGCTGTTGAATTTAATCCTAACATTAATTGACCTCCTGTAAACATCAATCCACCTAATACTTCTAATGCAGTTGTTAAAGTTCCTATTGCTAATTTTGCAGATTCTGGTAAATTTGTAAGAACATTAAATAAAGGGATTATACCCTCATTTAATAAAGCCATAGTTGTAGGTAAAGTTACAACACCCATTGCTGTACTCATCAACTCATTCATTCCAACCCATTCTCTTGAAGTAGAATTTAATTTAGACATAACTCTTTGTAGAGCCATTCCTGCAAACATAACTCCCAAATTTTCCATTTGAAAACGATTTGCAGCAAATGAAGAATCTCTTAAATCATTTCCATATTTCTGTTGTTTCACTCCTGCAAGATCAGTAATATCGCCATTTTCTTTTAATTTTTTTCCTGCCTGTTTCATAACTTTATCTAATTCCATTTGAGATAAACCAAGTTCAGAAGTCCACTTTTTATAAAAAGCACTTCTTTTCCCTAATGCTACATCATAACTTTTCTGTTTATTTTTTCTTTTTTCTATAGCCCTTTTTGATTTGTACATCTGTTTTTCAAATGTTTCCTCAGCCTTGATTAATTTTCCAAATTTTTCTAAACCTTCAACACCTAAAATTGTATTAACCTTTACATTAAAATCCCTACTAAAAGTTCCCATTATATTCCCTCCTTTTTACCATAATGAAATTTATATCTCTCAATTAATAAATTTAATCTAGAAGGAGGCATAACTAATAAATCCTCAATTTTATAAGAAGTTACAAAACATAAATCTACGATTATCTCAGCAAAATAATCTCCATCATTTGCTTTTTTCTGACTAACCTTATTCATTAATTTTGAATTCATTTCTTATCTAATATCTCTTTTACTTCAACTTTATCTTTTTTAGTAGAACTATCTAACTGAAAAAATACTTCTAATAAATCTGGTAAATATTTAGCATCTATTTTAGAAATTTGACTTTCAGATGCTTCAGGATATATTCTTTTTACAATTACTTTTACAAGTTTTTTCATACCTTCAGCACGAACAGTTTGATCCTCTTGACCAAATGCCATTTGTATTGCAGGAATTTCTTCAACTGTAAACCCAGACTTTAAGATAAATTTCTCTCCCCTAAAAGTTATTTCTTGAGACTTAGAAATTAAATCATCTATTTTACTCATTTTGTACCTCCATTATATTTAATTGTGTGACCATTTGCAAATTTAATTGATTTCTCATCAGCAATATTGTCTGAATTTAAATTTAATTTATTATCAAAAAATAGTTTTTTTAATTGACTAAATTCACCACATTCCTTTATCATTGCAGATAAACACATTCCATAATCATCACAAAATTCTTCTTTTGCTCTTTCAATAAATAAATCCCTTGCCCAAATAGGTATCCTACTAATTACTAATCCTTTTCGCTCTATTCTTTTCTGTATTTCACTTGTCATCTTTTCTGTTTTTTATAAAAAAAATAAAAAAATAAAATAAAATAATTTAATTATGTATAACTTATTACAGGAAGTGGTGAAGTCGCACTACCATCAGTAGATTCATTTGTAACATTTGAACTTGCATTTTTATCTGCAGGTGTAACCTTAAACTTTATTGTTGTCTTCCTAGAATTATCTGTAAAAGATTCTGTAACACTAACAATATGTCCATTTTTATAAGTATCTCTAATTGCTCTTTGATCCTGAGCAGAAGCTGAAATTGCACTTGTCATAGATGTATCAGTTGTTTGACAAATTGAAAGTAACATCAATTCATGAGTTCCATCTGAAGCAAAAGACAAAGGTTGTGTGCTATCTGCTGTTGTAGAGTAAAAATAATCATAGACTCCTTTACCATTTCCTACTTCTGTAAAATATCCTTCTAATGTAATTTCAAATGCTGTCTGTGGTGAAAACTTCTTAATATATCCCCCTTTACCATTTGCAACTTCTGTAAAATCTTTATCTCCACCTGAACCTGAATAACTTATTATGTCAGCATAATAATTTACTGCAGTTCCACCTTTAGGTTGTAGAGTTACTAAAAATTTTTCAGTCCATGCATCTGGTTCATTTGCTTGTACCATTATTCTTTATTCTCCTTATTTAATTTTTCATTTTTAACAATGTTAAAAGTCTTTTTGTCAATACTTTTCTTATCATTAATAATCTCAAAAACATTTTCATCAAATATTGGTTTTATAACCTCAATAATTTCTTTTGGTCCTACTTCAATATATTTTCCATTATCCCTTAATGCTCTTGTATCATTCATTTTATTTTTTAATTTCATTTTTTAATAGCCCTCCCAACTGAATTATTTAATTTTTGTGAAAATGATGATAAATTCTTTTCTATTGCAGGTCTAATAAAAGGGGTATTTTTTTTAACCATATAAATTCCAGGAGGTATTTTTGATGAATTTAATATTGGTGCCAAATGTTCTACAAATCCAAATTCTTGAGGTGCAGCAGCAGGATTTACAATAGATATTTTCCATATCTTTACATTTTTACCTTTTCTTACAGGTGCTAATTTTATATCCTCAGCCAATGTTCCAGTATCTTTAGGTGCTAAAAATTTTGCAGTTTTTTGAACACTTTTCATAAAATTTAAATTTGTTCTTGATACAAATCTATCTAAATCCTTAGGCATTTTTAAATAATATTGTCTAACTTTATCAATACCATTAATTTCAATTCTTGTAGTACTCATTGGCTTATTGCTAATCTACTTCGGAATGAAATAGTTATTACCCTCCTATATATAAGTTCATTTTTATCATTTAAAGTTTCAACATTACTTGTTTCTGAATTTATTAATTCTAAAGAATTATTAGCAAGACTATTTCTATTAATAATATTTGAAAATGTTTTAATTAAATTATTTGAAATAGTGTCAATATGAATTAAACCATTACCTGATTTTCCGTCATATCCTCTATCACTTGCTCTAATTTCAATATCAATATTAAAATTTACAAATTTATGTTTTCCATCCCCACTAGTTTCACCAGTTTCAAAATCTACATCTGTAGGACTTACAATTAAAAAAGGATAACCTTGAAAATTATTTGATTTAATATCTGGAATTCTAGAATAAATCCATTTACGAAATTCAGATGAGGATATTACAGGATCAGGAACATTTGAGGATGTTAAAAGTGAAACTACTTCATTCCTTGGTTCTGAAAATAAATTTGTATATCCTACTTGAGCCATTTTATGTATTTCCCATAGACATTATAATATAATTATCTATAATATTATTTACTTCTTGTTTATCAACATTTATCATTGCAGGTTTAAATTCATCTCTACCAGAAATTAATGCTTTTCCAATAGTATCACTAATTAAAATTTCTTTAGTCAATAATATTGCTAATCTTGTAATATCTTTTGGAATAGTATCATACCCATAATAATAAATAATTTTTATTCTATTTGCAACACCCTGTTTTGATAAAGGTGTAGGATCAGCATCATCATATCTATAAATTAAACCGTCAGAATTTGCATACATTGAAGTATTCCAGGGTTGGACTACCCAACTTACAGATGTACCTTCATCAGTATTAGATCTAAATAAAATTGTTGAATGTACTTCATCACCATTACTATGTGCTACTGCAGTTGTACCAAGATAACCTCTTGTACAACCTGTTAAATCATCTGTTGAAATTCCTGTATAATTTATAACCTCACTTCCAATAATAATATTTCCAGATGTAGGATAATTATTTCCTGTTCCTGATTCCAAACTTATTGTTGTAATTGAAGAATTATGTGCCCCATTTAAAGTTGAAGAAATATCTTTTAATGGTTTTTTTTCTAAATTTATATTATCTAAATGTGGTCCAAATGAAGGTTGATATTCAGTAATTAAAGGATAACTAGGATTAGTTACTGATCCATCAGTAAATGTTGAATTTATTTTATTGTCAATTTCTGTTTCAACTCTATTTAAAATATCATTAAGATAACTATCAGACATTCCATTACCAAAATATTTATATTTTGCAGTTAAATTATTTGTGGATAAAAGTGTAACTCCTTGTGAAGTTAGGGTAATTTTTCCAGTACTTAATTCCAAAGTATAATGAGTAGTTTCAGTCATTGCTGAAGCATTAGCATATAATGTATAAGTATTTGCAATTACATTTTTTTGATCTAAATAAAATATAGTTTTAGAATTATCTCCTGTATCAACTGCTTCATCTGTAGGTGTTGAAGAAATATCCCATGATGGAACTTCTCTAACAAATCCTAAACTTTCTGCAAATTGTAATGTTGTAACATATTTTAATACCATTTTTCTCCTCAGAGTTGAAATAAATGAACCTCAATTCCAAATAATAAATACCCTGTTCTTTTTAATTGTTTCTATTTTTAAAGTCCTATAAATTTTTTAAGACCTATTACTACAGTTAATATTGATAACCAAGTATATTGAATTTTTTTATTAAAATTATAATCACCCATCTTTTTCCTAATACTTACGAGGTTATTATAAATTAAAATATCCCTATCATTGCTTTTCATCTTTTTAAACTCGTTTAAGCCTATGTCTAAATTATTTTCCATTTTATTTGAATAATATTAATTACTTAATCTATTTTCAATTGTCTGGATTATAATTGTTCTATTCTTTCCCTCTTTCTCAAGTTTTAAAAGTTCAACTAATTGAGCTTGGTTTAAATCATCCTCAGAAATATTCTTTTTAACAACATTTTTATTTCTTGCAAGATAATCATCCAAAACATTTCCAGGACTTTCAGCTATTTCATTTGGTTCATCACTATTTCCAACTTTTTCAACTTGGGGTACTGAATACATTCCTAACCATACTTTAGCTTTATCACTAGGAACTTTATCTCCAATTTTATACCCTCCAATTTCTCTAATTGCTTTATACATTTTTAACCTCCATTTTTATTTAATTATTGTTGTTTTAGGGGCTAAAAAATAAACCCCTAAAACTAATTTATTTACATTCTTCCGTAAATAGTCAAACAAACTTTAAGAGATGTTAATCCAGTACTATTGATAGTAATGGTAGATCCACTAATATCGCATGATAAAGGAATTGCTAATGTAGTCGCATCTTGCATAAGTGTAGCTTGAACCGCTCTTACATTTCCAAATTTCCTACTTGTATAGGTATTTGTATCTGTAGCAGTCAAAACTACAACTTCCACATTAGGATCATTAACTTCTAATCTCTCAGTTACTGTTGCAGCAGCCATTTTTTAGTACTCTCACTCTGTGTAAACTACTTCTCCATAAGTAGTTCCAACAGTAGCACTTGTCAATGTCAGCTTGGTTCCAGTATTTGTGTATGTTTGTGTTTCAGTAACACCATTGCTTGAACTGTCAATTGTATTTCCTGAGAAAAAAATTGGAGTTCCACTTTGAAAAGAAGTTGCAGTTACGATCCAATCACTAGCAGTAACTTTAGTTACCTTGTAGGTATATTTTACTAACCTCATTGGACTTCCAGTTATGCTTGTACTTGGTACATATGTCTTCTGAACAATAGTCGGTGTCATTTCAGCAGCAGCCATATTTCAATCCTCCTCCACCTTTTGAAAAGGCTTATTATTTATTTTAGTTCCTTAAGGGAACCACTCCAATTTTTCCTAAGGAAAAAAAGTGATATAGCCTCTAAAAAATAAAGAGGTCTATAATCAATTTAACTTTTTTAAGATGTTGCAGCACCGTAGATTTGAACCATTCGTCTTGGGGCACGATTATAGGTTGCAAAGTAAGTCTTTATGAAAGCATCTTCACTATCAGCAGTCTTACCTAACTTTTCAATTGTAGGTGGAATCCATATAGCAACTCTGTGTGTTTCAAGATCAATACACCACCAATCACTAGCACCACAGTCTTTATCTTCAAAGACTGGAACACCATCAACAAAAAGATCTGTACTAAATCCAAAACTTGTATCTCTTGAACTAGTCAATCTCCTACTACTATCAAATTTACCTCTAAGTAAATTTGCCTGTGTAGGATTTGTTATGATCACAATTCTGTTTTTATCAGCACCTTCAATTACAGATTGATTAATCATCTTTCTCAAATTATCCATAGAGATAACTGTTGAATTTTGATTAATGTATGTATCCGTTGCCGAATCTGGTGCTAATCTATTAGCAGTACTTCTTGTTAAGTTGTATAAGGTAGTATTTGATGCACTATTAGTTATATAATTAAATCCAATAACAGCACTAGCAGTTTCTAATCCAACATTTGCAAACAATGCTAAATTAAGAACTGATAACATGTCTATGGTTGAATCCATAACTTCTTGTGCAAACACATCACTAACAGGACCTCCACGAGCAGCAGCAATAATATCACCATCAACTGAAACACCTACTTGAAGTTTCTTAAACTTTGTTTGGAATTTCAATCTTGTAACATTAGATGTTGCAACTGCATTACCACTATAAAAAGCAGCACTTGCATTAGCAGCAGTCTTAAGAGTAAACTGAACTTGGTTATTTCCTTTTTTACTAAAGTCATCTTTAGCCAAAAGATTCCATGTTACAGTTTTTTGATTTAAAGCATTATATATTACAGGATCATAAATATCTTGGAGTTCTGCTGAACTTTGTAAGTAATCAGTATCCATATTTTGATTTGTTGTAATTCCTAATCCTTTAAATTCTAATTTGGTCCCATTTACACCAAAGCTTTTATACTCTCTACTTTCACAAGCAGATGTACTTGCTGATTGCCAATCTAAATTAATAGAATCACAAACTGCTGAAGCTCGTCTAAATTGTTCCTTTAACTCTAATTTTCCAGGATTTTCAATAACTTCTTTAAATTCTTTAACCTCAAAAGAAACTTCTGAATTCTTATCAATTGGTTTATTATCTTTTAGTACTTTTTCTTTAATTTCCATTTTACTAAGAATTTTATCTGCAATTTTTCCTGCTGTTTTATCTAAAATCTCCTTTTCTTCAAGGGATTTTTTATTTGCTTTCCAATCTGCAAACTCTTTTTCTTCAGTAGATTCCTCATTAGAATTATCTTCAGATTTATTATCTTCATTTTTAATAACTTCATCATCTGATTTTTCATTATTAGAGGATTCTTCTTTATTTTGTGGACTTTCTTCTTCCTTAACTTCTTTTTCACTCATTTTTTTAACCTCCTTTAAATTTAATTGATCCATACCAACTAATTCCTTAAACTCCTTAAATCCAAAATTAGTTGCTACTGCATTTGGATTTTTCGGATTACTTGCAGCAGTATATCCTGCAAGTCTTGTTCCAGGGAGTAAAGTCCTAACAAGGTTATTATTAACCCAGTCAAAATCAGTTGTCATAAACCCTTCGGTTTCATATGTTATGGAAAATGAATTTAGATTTCCCTCCTGGAAATCATTTATAATCTGAGGAGTGTAAGGATCATTTTTTAATAATTTTGTATCAACATATAATCCATACTCTCCATCTGTTAATTCAATAACTTTTGCAGGACTATTACTAATATCCGCTTCACCGAAAAACTCTGGAAAATTAGATCTTCCCTCACTATGATGAACCCCCATAATTCTAGCACTTTTATTTGAATTCATTTGATCAGCAAAATCTTCTAATGTACTTTTAAGTATTCTATCTGGAATATCTACACCATCTTCTAAATCTACATTATCAATATGAGTTGTTGCAATTAAACCTTCAATATGAAAATCACCATCAGATTCCTTAATTTCTAATCCTCGTATAGGGCATATAAATTCTTTCATTTCTTTTTTCTTTGGAAATGGTTTAGTATCATTATATCCTTTTTTATTTATCCAAGCAGAATACATTCTATTGCCATCTTTTTCACCATACTGTTTTACAAATCTATTATATATTTTTTGAAAATCTTTACTTTTTACCATTTTAAATTAAGGGTTTATCTTTTTACCCCCTGCATTTTGTTGATTTAAATTCTGAGTATCTTGTTTCTTTTTAGCTTTCATTTTTGCATCCTGATTCTTAATTACATTATCATTATTATTAAGGTTTTGGTTTAGTAAACCTGATTTTAATGATTTATTATCTCTTTCTGATTTTTGTTTTTGAGCTTCTTTAATTACTTCCATATCAATATCTAAATAATCTCCTGCTTCTTCAATAGTCCATAATCCTAAATTCATTCGCTGTTCTGCAACTGAATTCATCTGCATTGAATTTTGTGTTTCCCTAACTTCATCTTGTAAATATCCTCTACGAAATTTCATTTTAACTCCAAAATAAGGTATAAATAAATCATGATTATATGTTGCTTCTAATTTACTTTGCCAAACACTTATTTTTCTCCAATATCCTGTATCTGCTAATCCACCTGAATCTCCACTGGAAGCAGCACGACCTACCAAAAAAGGAATACGATTAACTGGAATTCCGTACATCATTGCAAGAACACTTGTTAAATATAATCCTAAATCTTTATTTTCCATTTGACTTTCAACAGCCATAAGTTTCTCAATTGATAGGTCCCCAGTAAAAACAAGGTTGCCATGTTTATTTTGGATTTTTTTATATTTTCTTAAAGTATCAATTAAATATTTATGATTTTGACTTCCTGCAAGTTCTTTAGGTAAAATAAAAACACTGTCTGGTTTTCCTCCATTCTCAAAAAATGAAACATAATTTTGGGTTATTAACCACAATAAATAAATTTCAGAAAGTATTGCCTCAAGAGGAGGAAATGGGTAAATTTTTCCATCTAATGGCATTAACTTGAACACTAACATTTCATCTTTTGAAAATTCTTTATAATTAACTCCAACCCTTTGAACATATTTCAAAACTTCATATTCATCTGTATGGATTGAAACTGTTGTTGAAGCAACATGTCTTAATTTTTTAACAATATTTTCTGGATTATTTTCTTTAATTTTATTAACCATTAAATCTGCTTTAAATTCTAAATCAGATTCCTTAATTTCAGGAAGAACTTCCTTAAAGGTTATCTTACAAAATTCTTTTAATTGTAAATTTGAAATTGATCCAAGCCAATTATACCCAATACCAGTTATTAAAAGATCATAAATTGTTTCTTCAGCAATATCAATTCCTCTATTATAATCCCAAAACTTTCTCGCTTTAATAATTTTATTTCTTCCAGAAGATTTATTTACAGCCCTAAATTCAATCTCATCACTTAACATATCTGTAGCAATAATATTAAGGAAACCCATTAATTGTGGAACTCTCCTCGCCCATTTCATAAATGTTTTAAAATTATTGTCTTTTGAATAAGGATTTAAAACAGAAAACCTATCAACAAATAAAGAATTTAATAATGGAAGATTTTTTGAACTCTGAAAATCATTCGTTCTTTTTAAATACTGTCGGATTTGAACCATTTATTTTTAATCTCCAATAAATACTTAGTATTTGCTTTACTGTAATTCCCCAAGCAAAAATTGTAATTATATTAAACTCAAACCCAACTAATGCCCATACTACAAAGTTAATTAGAAAACCTTCAATGAAGGTTTCCATTAACCATATTGAACTCTCACTTTTTATTTTCTTAAAATCAAACTCTTGCCCCCACAAACTAAACCTTTGAGTGATTTTATTACTATATTGTTTTAATATAATCAATCCATTACTAATATATTTATAAACCCAATATATGGGAACATATTTAAATCTTTCGGTATTTATCTGATTTAAAGGTACAAATGAAGCTTTTAGTATCTCTTTTCTATTTAACAAATTTTGCTTTATTATCTTTTTTATAAAGTTCATCATAATCCTCTCTAATAACTTTTCCATCATAATAATCTTCTTCAAGAGATAAAATATCTTTGTCATTAAATTTGAAGTCCTCAAATAAATCTTTTTTTGCAAAGTAAGCATTTCTCATACTCATTATTGCCTGCATTTTTTGCATAGCATATTCTGACCTCATATATTCCTCAGTTTTAATACACCCGTCAATTTTTTCTTTTATATCATTATTTTGAATTTGTGTTGCAATCATATTACATCTTGCTAAAAAATATCTTCCATTAATAATATTTCTTATATAATCATTTTTTTTATTTGCTTCTCTTAATTTCATTCCAAAAATAACTTCTTCATTATTGTTCTTTTTTTTATTCATTATTATTACCTCCTTTCAAAGTATCTTCATTTAAATTTTTGAACATTAAATCACGTGGAAGATTTAAACCCCAAGTAAACCATGCAGTTGAAAACCAGGGTGATGAATTTTTCCCTTTATTTCCATTTGGTGTTTCAAATCTAACTCTTTTATTTAAGAAAATTACTTGAATACCATTTTCCTTAAATAATTTTTGTCTTTTATAAGTTTCAAAAGTTGTCAAAGGTAAAAGTAATGCAAAAGGTTTTTTAAAACTGTAACATCTTTCTAAAAATTCTTGTTTCTTTGAAAAAGGAGGATTTGTAATAATACAATCAAATTTATCTGGAGAATATTCTAAAAAATTATTCCCTGTCAATATATCTGATCCAATTATATCAAAATCTTTATTTTTAAAAAAATTAGTAATATTACCTTTACCTTCTGAACATTCCCAAATTATCCAATTTTTATCTAAAAATTCAATTAATGGCTCACATGCAATTCCAGGAGTTTGAAAATCATCTAAACTACCTTGTTTCATTGGAGGCTGTTTGATACTTTTCATATTATCACCACCGAGATTGGAGGATTTTCTGGTTGAATAATTAAACTGCATACTCCTGCAATAGCATCTGGAAAATCATCTCTATCTCTTTCACTTTCATGATGAACTTGTAAATGCCCTCTTGATGATCTTCTAAATCTTAACATACTTAATTGTTTATCACATTCCCTGACATAAGGAATTTTTATTCTTCTTTGTTCAGCAAGTAATTTAAATAAAGTATAGATCCGAGATTTATTTTCTAATGAAAACTCAACAGGCATTGCTTGAATACCCAATTGTTCTACTCTTTTTGTAAAATCTTCTAATCCTCTTCCTACTCCAGTATTATCCCAACCTACCATTGCAATCATTGAAGGTCCAACATCTTTTACTAATTTTTTTAAATCTACATCAATAATATCAGTATATTTTGTTCCTTGAGGATATTCTTTCATTTCATGAATATAAACTTCATCAGCCCAATCTTCACTATTAACTTTTTTTGGTGTAGCAATTATCCTAACTGTTCTATCTCTTGATTTTGCCCAATCAAAGAAAATATAAATTGGTTGAGTAATTATTGAAGGTATTATTGATGATCTTTCTTCCTGCATTTCTTTTCTTTCACCAAGTGTTAAAAATCCTCCTTCTGGAGAAGTAAAAACTGCTAACATTGTTGAATCAATTTGTTCTCTTGTTAGAGTTCTACAATTATTTTCAAATTCCTCTTGAGTATTTGTAGGACAATCCAAAAAATTAAAGATAAACTTTTTAGTACCTTTATCATTATAAAGTTCCCATCCAATACCCTGCTGACCATTTGGATTTCCATAAACTTTAATTTGTCCTTTTGTTGTATAAGTTCTTGGAACTAAAATTTGCTTATAAAAATGTTCTCCATCATCATAAAATGGAAGTTCATCTGCACCAACTTTATCTGCTGCATATCCTAATGCTGCCTCTGTTGCAGGAACACAGATAATTCTACTTTGTGGTAACTCTTTTTTTTCATAAAATGTTTTATCTAATTTTTTATTATAAACTTCAACATTTTCAAAATGTCTAAAATAAATTTCAGTTTTAGTTTCAGTATCTCCAATATCATATTTATAATCTAATGAAGAATATTGAAGCAAAGATTTTATTTTTCGTAATAAATCTTTTGATTGTGGAAATGTTTTAGAAGTCAAAACAACAGTTACTCCAGGATTCATTAAAGCAAAATGTAAATTTTCAACACAGAGTGCTTCAGATTTCCCAATTTGATTTGCAGCAACAAAAAATACCCTTATTGACTTATCATTCATAACAATATCCTGATAAGGGTAAGCTCTAAACCTTTTTGATAAATCTCTTGGATTTTTAAAAAAAGCATAAGCATAAATTGTTGGATCTTTTAACATCATATAAACTTCTTTTTTTTGCTCATCATTTCCTTTTTCCAGTAAATTCTTACTAATAACTTCGTCCCACTTTTTAAATTTTAGATTAGTTTTTTTCTCCATTTCCTTAGTTATTCCAGAGATTATTGTCATTTTAAATCAATTTCCCTAATTTTTGTTGCAATATCACTATGTGAAATTTTATGGATATGTAAATTAACACTTTTATCCCCATAAATAGATTTTTGTATTTTTTCAAGCAAATTGTTATAAGTTTCAATCCATCTTCTTGTAGAATCAGTAAGGGCATTTAATTCTTCCATTTCCCTTGACATTTTAGCATCTAAGAAAATTTTAATCTTTATTGCAATTTCTTTCTGTGCTTCAACAGGATTTTCCATCTGGACCATCATTTTTTTAAAATTTTTATCAGTAATTTTAAAATTATCTTCTTCATCAACTATTCCATCAAATTCATTATTAAATTTTTCCTCAGATATTTTTTCCATAATTAATTTTCCCCAAAAATGATAATTCCCTTCTTATCAAATTTAATTAAAATTTCAACATCTAAATCTTTTCCTTTTTCCCATTTTAGTTCTTCAATAATTTCTAAAGGAAGGTTTACACTAAAAACAACACTTCCATTTACTCGTTTAATCATTTGTAATTTTGCCATTTTATTCAACTTCACTAAACCATTTATCTAATCTATTCCTTAAATCATCTCTATTTTCACACCAGATAAATTTAATAGGGTATCTTTGCATGAAAGTATATACTATCTTTTTTAAAGTTTCCGTTTTTGTCTGTAATCTAAATCCTCCTTTAAATTTTTTATTTACAAAATCCTCAAAGGAACATTCTACAAAAATAGCAAAAGTTAAATCTTTTTCAATTGCACGATTTAATTCTGCTGCAAACCTTTTATGATTTTGTATTAAACTTCCATACAAATCAATTCCAGATTTTCTTTCTGCATGTGCAATATTTAATAATTTTTCAGTTGTATAATCCCCTTCATCTAATTTTTTAATAATTACATCTTCAGACCATAGGGGTTTTTGTTCGCGACTATCTACTATTATCATTTTTAATTTTCAAATAAAATTTTACATTGTTTAGAGCAGTAATTATTATATAATTTTTCTGATTTTATGGAATTTTCAAGTTGTATATCTTTTCCACAAGTATCACAGAATGTTAAATCTTCACAGGTCATATATTACTTAAAATAAATTTAAGTGATTTGATATTTTTTGTAATTGCTCTAACTAATGAGATTAGATTTAATAAAATTTCAGGTAAAAATACCCTATCATCTTCACATAATGTTTTTAAAATGTTTGCCCTTTCATCATCTAATCTTTCAATTTCTGCTTTTAATTTTTCTCCAACATTATTCATTTTCACCCAAAATCTCAAAGGTTATTTTACTTCCAGGTTTTTCTTTCATCATCTCTTTTAATTCTTCCATAATTTTATTTAGTAATTTAACTTTTTAAATGTTTGTAAAGTATATACTTTACTAAAAAAATTCTAGGGAATATTTTTTGAATGATTAAGTATATACTCTTATGAAAATTATCTTGAAAATATTCATTTAGTACTATAAACATACCAAACCCCTAATATGTCACTACCCTCCCGTAGTATGAGTATATACTATACAACACATATCTTTATATAATCATATTACTTTATCAATATGTTGTAATAATGATATAATAATATAACTACATAAGCACCAACAGATAAGTTTATATAGTATCATTATCTTAATATGTTGTAATATGGATATAATAATATAATACACAATAGATAAGATTGTGAGTATATACTCAATAACACATAATCTTATAAACTCTTATTATCTCTATATTTCAATATAACAATAAAATGATACAGAATAATACAAAAATGTGTAACTTTAAACCAGTGAATATAGCAAATTTACAGAATTTGAAAAAAGGCATTATAATGAATTTAATTTATTGCACTAAACAAAAAACCCATTTTGTGAGTTTCAATTTATGTTCAAAACAGAAAAATAATTATAGGAGGGTTTTTTAAAAAAATAAAAAAAAGTTTGATTATATAGAAATAAACCCAATAACCTCATATTTAACCTTATCCAAGACAGAAAAGGTTAAAAACAACATATTACAGGGTTGGATTATCTCAGATTATCAACGGCACCCAATAGACACTATACTCAATTCTATAAAAAATGAAATATAGGAAAATAAAAAAAGTGTGTATAGTGTGTATAAGGTGCCGTTGATAAATAAAATCGTCACTATTAAATTAAAAATAGAAAGTGTTACTAAAAATAAATTAAAAATAAAATTAATAAAGTATAATGACAAATAAAATAAAAAACTTGCTGAGTGCTCTATTTAAGCGAAAATACCTTAATATAGAAGTAATCAAAGAATTAAATAAAAAGGGAATTGGAGTTTATTTTTAACTCCCCTTATAATCAAAAATGGAAAATAAATTATTTAAATCACAAGATAACAAAATCTTAAAAAATGTTATTAATAGATATAACAAAAATATTTTAAAATTAAAAGAAAAATTGATAAATTCAGAATCAGATTTAAAAATTTTAAAAATGAATTTAGATAATACTCAAAATTGTTTAAATATTTTAGAAAAATTGGAAAAAGAGGGAGAAACAGGATTTAATAGGATTATATTAAATATAATTAAATTAAAGGAGGTTAAAAAATGATAATAGAAGAATATGACGAGAGTTTGTTTATTTCAAGATTTAGGGATTATAAGAGAGTTGAAACTTTAGAAAATCCTAATGGGGGTTTTTCCTATAAAGGTTTAATAAATTTATTTGAATATTTGGATAAAACATATTCAGAAGAAAATCCTTTTAAATTAGATGTAATATCTTTATGTTGTGATTTTACAGAATATAAAAATTTAGATGAATATTTAAAAAATTATTCACGAGAACACGAAGAAACAGAATTCAAAGGAGAAGGAGAAGATGAAAAAGATTTTTTGGAAAGAATGGAAGAAGAAATAAATGACAAAACACTTTTAATAAAATTTGAATCAGATTTAAACGAAGGTTTTATTATTGCAAATTATTAAAAATGGATGAATATAATCAACAAGCAGAGAAATTTTTAAAAGAAACAAAGACAGAATTTAAAGTTAAATTTGTTAAAAATGGACTTTATTTTGATGATGACAAAGAACCACGAGATATTTATTTAATTACTCTGAAAAGAGGAGAAAGAGAATTTAGTTTTAAATTTGGGCAGAGTATAAATAATACTGAAAAACAGATAAAACCAACAGCATATGATTTTTTATCTTGTGTTGAAAAATATGAACATATAGATTTTGAAGATTTTTGTAATGAATTTGGATATGATGATGACAGCAGAAAAGCAGAAAAAACATTTAAAGCAGTGCAAGAAGAATTTAATAAAATCAGAATGTTGTTTAATAATACTGAAATAGAAAAATTGCAGGAAATACAATGAAAACAAAAACAATAAGTTTTAATGAGATAGTAAAAAATAATAATATTTTAAGTGCAAATTATTATTTAGATGAATTAACTAAATTAAAAGAATATTTTGGAGAAGAAACATATTTTTGTAATATGCCCCACTCTGTTATAAAAAAAATATTATTTTTAATTGATTCAGAAAAAAAACTAAAAGAACTAAAAAAAATAATTTAACCCTTTTCTTTTAAGGGTTTCATACTCAAACAGGTTTAAGATTTAACCTTTAAAAAATCTAAATAATAAAATGAAAAATAAAGAAAATAAAATAAGAGAAGATTTAGTTTTAAAATTAAATGAAATTGGTTCAGATAAAATATTAATTTTGTTTAATGATTTTTTAGGAAATTCCCTTGATGAGCATATAAACGGAGTTATAAAAAATTGGGACGATGAGGAATTTAAAGAATTTCTTGTTTATGCTGAAAAAAATAAAAAATTTATTGAGGTTATTACAAATTATTAAAAATGGAAAATAAAAAAATACTAATAGAGAATATAAGTAAAATGTCGCAGAGATTATTAAAACTTTCTGTGCTATTTGAAAATATGAGAAGAAGTTTAAATCAAAGAAAAGAAGAATTAACACTTAAAGAATTAAAAGAATATTGTAATATTTGTATAAAAGCCGAATTAAATATTTTAAATAAATTACAGGAGATAAAAAATAATGAAAGATAAAAAAGAAAAAAAAAGAAAAGATTTAGTTTTAAGATTAAATAAAATTGGAGCAGATAAAACTTTAATTTTATTTGATAAATTTTTAAGTGGAACACTTAAACGAGAAATGGATAATATAATTGATTGGTGGTATAATGAGGAATTTAAAGAATTTGTTGTTTATGCAGAAAAAAATAAAAAATTTATTGAGGTTATTGAAAAATATTAAAATGGAACAAATACAGAAGATAATAGAAGAAAATCTTGAAGAAATTTTAGATATACTTCGTAGGGAATTACGACAAGAGGGGCAAGAGCCAGATTTCGTTTTAATGCGAGAATTAGGGGAATATTTTAAATAAATTAAAGAAGAATAAATAAAAATGGAAAATAAAAAAATACTAATAGAGAATATAAGTA
>CAJXGP010000009.1 GCA_913053915.1 uncultured Ignavibacteriales bacterium
TATAAATCTTGAAAAAGAATTAGTGAATAAAAACATTTCTATTAAAGATAAAATCAATCCAGAACTATTTAAGTTGGTTGATAGTCTTGAATTAACAGTTAGATCTGCTAATTGCTTATCTAATGCTAATATTAATAAAATTGGAGATTTGGTACAAAAAAGTGAAGGAGAAATGTTGAAAACTAAAAATGAAGAAATTGAAGGTAAAACTTTCGCCATTTCCGGTTTTGGAAATGTTGCTTGGGGTGTGGTGAAAAAAATTACCGAATTGGGAGGCAAGGTAGTTACCCTTTCCGGACCCGACGGATTTATTTATGATAAAGATGGTGTTAAAAATGAAAAAATTGATTTTATTCTTAAACTTAGAGCTAGTGCAAATGACCGTGTAAAAGATTATGCAGATGAGTTTAAAGTTGAATTTTATCCGAATAAACGTCCATGGGGTGTTAAAGTGGATGTAGCTATGCCATGTGCTACTCAAAATGAAATTTTTGAGGATGATGCTAAAGAATTGGTTAAAAACGGATGTATTTGTATTTGCGAGGCAGCGAATATGCCGACTACATTTGAAGCTTATAAAATTATTAAACAGGCAGGCATTCTTTTTGCCCCGGGTAAGGCCGCAAATGCAGGGGGTGTTGCCGTTTCCGGGCTTGAAATGTCACAAAATAGTATGCGCTTACCATGGCCCAAAGAGGAAGTGGATCATCGATTGCATCAAATTATGCAAAATATTCATCATACATGTTTAACTACGGCAAAAAGATTTGGCACACCGGGCAATTATGTGAACGGTGCAAATATTGCAGGATTTTTAAAAGTTGCAGATGCAATGATGGATCAGGGGCTTGTTTAAATGGTTTTTTAATGAGTTCGCTTAAAAAAGAATCTTTTATATTTATGAGTCCTTCTTAAAAAGGATTTTCTGTGAAAAGGCTTTAATTTTTACTAATATTCATAATTTGAAAACTTGAAAATGATCTTTTTAGATATATTTTATTTATCATTGCTTATTCGGTATTCAACGGTCTGAAGCTACTTTTAGGTCTAACTTCCGACCATTAGTTTGTCTTATTTTCAGCAATGTGATAAAATAGTTAATAGAATGAATCCATGGGTTCTATAAAATTGAAATAAAGAGTTGTGCAATTGTAAGTTTAGCCGTAGAGTAAATAGATGAAATTTTCTAATTTTAGTTACACCATTGAAAAAGGATGACAATTGTTTGAGCAAAAAAGAATAAGTTCAAGGGAAAAATTCAATATAATTAGTATTGAGAACATCTTCAGCAGCAGAATAAAAGAATTTCAAAAATTAATGAAATATAAAATTCGTGAAATTCTTTTGGTATCCAGCCTATATGATTATTATCTTTTTGAAGAAGATGGACGTTTATATGATTTAATCAGGCAAGAATATCAGATACTTAATTTAAGCCAGTCGCCTGAAATCACACAAGTAACCACCGGAACGGAAGCAATAGAATTAGCTATCCAGGAAAGTCATTTCGATTTAATTATTACAACTTTGCACATCGAAGATATGCATGTGATAAAGTTTGCCCGGCTTATTAGAAAAGCCGGTTTGAAGACCCCAATTATTTTGCTCGCTTACGACAATAACGAACGAAAAGAGCTTGTGTCATATTACGACACCTCAATATTCGATAAAATTTTCATTTGGCAAGGCGATTATCACTTAATGATTGGTATTATTAAATATGTTGAAGATAGAATGAATGTTGAAAATGATACCACTTCAGTTGGGGTTCAAGTAATTATTCTGGTTGAAGACAATGTAAGGTTTTATTCAACTTATCTACCACTTATTTACACAGAGATATTCAATCAGTCGCAAAGACTTATATCTGAAGGAATAAATCTTTCGCATAAATTTTTAAGAATGCGCGCCCGTCCGAAAATTCTGCTTTGTACTACCTACGAGGAAGCTTGGTCCCTTTTTGAAAAATATCAAAATTATATATTGGGCATAATCACCGATAGTAATTTCAGACATTTTGGAGAAAGAGACCCCGAAGCCGGTATTAAATTTACTAAAAATGTAAAAATGCTTCATAAAGATATTCCCATTTTACTGCAGTCCAGTAATTTGGAATTTGCACAAAAAGCAAAGGAATCCGGAGCTTCGTTTTTAAATAAAAATTCACCGAGGTTATTGCACGAACTTCGTGAATTTATGTTGAATCATTTTGGATTCGGTGATTTTGTATTTCAGAGATTTGACGGAAAAGCAGTCGGGAGAGCCAATAATTTAAAAACTTTGGAAGAACAACTGAGAATTGTTCCTGATGAAAGTATTATTTTTCATGCGGAAAGGAATCATTTTTCAAAATGGTTAAAAGCACGTACCGAATTTTGGTTGGCTCACAAACTTAGACCTAAAAAGGTAACTGATTTTTCTTCAGTTACGGAGTTGAGAAATGATTTAATCAATTCATTAAGATTATATCAAGAGCTTCGACAAAGGGGGATTATAACCGATTTTAATAAAGAATCATTCGATCCTAAAAATAGTTTTGCAAGAATCGGTAGCGGTTCTCTCGGTGGTAAAGCTCGCGGACTAGGATTTATAAATATTTTGTTAAACAACAATAGAATCCGTTATAAGTTTGAAGGTGTCGAAATTTCCGTCCCTTCTGCTATTGTTATTGCTATAGATGTATTCGATTATTTCCTTAAGAAAAATAAGTTGGAATCATTCGCAATAAATTCGACCGATGATAAAGAGATTACCAGGAGATTTATTCAAGCAAAATATTTTCCTGCAGATATTATTGATAAATTGAGAGAATTCTTAGAAACCGTAAAACACCCTTTGGCTATTCGCTCTTCAAGTCTTTTGGAAGATTCTCAATTTCAACCCTTTGCAGGCGTCTATCAAACCTTTATGTTACCTAACTATGCAGACGATATTAATGTAAGATTGAATGAATTACTTGCTTGCATAAAAGGTGTATATGCATCGACTTTTTACCGCAAAGCAAAAGATTATATGAAAGCCACTTCCTACAGCTTAGAAGAGGAAAAAATGGCTGTAATAATTCAAATATTGGTTGGTTCGCTTCATAAGGAAAGATTTTATCCCGATTTTTCGGGAGTAGCTAAATCATATAATTTCTATCCGGTACCTCCCCAAAAAGCAACTGATGGAATTGCCCTTGTTGCGTTGGGGCTAGGTAAACAGGTGGTTGACGGCGGAAAAGCAGTTAGGTTCTCTCCCAAATATCCCACGCATTTATTACAATTTTTCTCAACGAAAGAAACATTAAAAAATGCTCAACAAACATTTTTTGCTTTGGATAAAAACAGCAAACTTCAAACGGGAACGAATATATACCCTGAGCATTTAATAAAGTCGTATGAATTATCAAAAGCGGAAGAAGATCAAACATTATTTTATGCCGGTTCAACTTATTCTGTGGAAAATGATGCGGTTTACGATGGAGTATCACGGGAAGGCAAAAGGGTTGTTACTTTCGCACCCGTTTTAAAACATAAAATATTTCCACTTGCAGAGATATTGGAGATGCTTTTGGATATAGGTAGTTGGGGGATGGGGGTGCAGGTTGAGATAGAATTTGCTGTGAAAACTAAAGTTCCAAAAGGTGAACGGAAAGAGTTTGCTCTTCTGCAAATGCGACCGCTTGTAATTAGTCATGAAATTGAGGAGCTGAATGTTGATTATGATAATCCCGAGGAGCTTATTTGTAAGAGTAAGCAAGTACTCGGCAATGGGGTAATACATAATATCCATGATATAATTTATGTAGATATTCAAAAGTATGATAGAGCAAGGAGCCGGGAAGTTGCAAGTGAAGTTTCGATTTTAAATGCGAAATTATTTTCACAAAAGAAACCTTACATCTTAATTGGGGTTGGTCGATGGGGAAGCCTCGATCCCTGGTTGGGTATCCCCGTAACGTGGGACCAAATAGCAGGTGCCGGCGTAATAGTAGAATCGGATTTTAAAAATTTTAGCGTAACTCCTTCACAAGGTTCACATTTTTTTCAAAATATTACTTCTTTCAAAGTGGGATATTTTACAGTTAATTCCCACTATAAAACAGATTTCATTAATTGGAATTGGTTAAACTCAGTAAGGGCTGTTGAAAAGTTAAATTTTACAGTTCACCTGGATTTTGAAAAACCCATTACCGTAAAAATTAATGGTCATAAAAATATAGGAGTTATTCTTAAACCGGGAATTGATTAATTTTTGATCGGAGAAATATTTAACGGGTTATTAAATAAGATTAAAAATATTGCACAAGAATTACAACAAATGTAGTTCCCCGTCGGTTCACAATAATAAAATCTTTTTTAGTATTTACCCTTACCATTCTCCGGTGAATGTAAAAACATAAAACGATTTTACAAAAGTTGTTTTATTGGTTTATCGCAAAACGAATAAATTATAATCACAAATATTACCTGGGAGGTTAATATGTCTAACTACGTAGAAGAACTAATAGCAGAAGTAAAAGCCAAAAATCCAAGTGAACCGGAATTTCACCAGGCTGTTGAAGAAGTAGCGGAATCTCTTTCAATTGTATTGGAACGACACCCTGAGTATCGCTCGGCAAAAATATTAGAAAGAATTATTGAACCGGAAAGAATAATTACTTTCAGAGTGCCTTGGGTGGATGAACAAGGTGAAATTCACATAAACAGAGGTTATAGAATTGAGATGAATAGTGCAATCGGTCCTTACAAAGGGGGTTTGCGTTTTCATCCGTCCGTTAATCAAGGAATCTTAAAATTTCTTGCTTTCGAGCAAGTATTTAAAAATAGTTTAACTTCTTTACCAATGGGGGGCGGAAAAGGCGGCTCTGATTTTGACCCAAAAGGTAAAAGCGATCTTAAGATCATGCGGTTTTGTCAAGCTTTTATGTCCGAACTTTTTCGTCATATTGGACCTAATACAGACATACCTGCGGGTGATATCGGCGTGGGTGGTCGGGAAATAGGTTATCTATTCGGGCAGTATAAAAAACTTAAAAATGAATTTACCGGTGTATTGACGGGTAAAGGTTTGAATTGGGGTGGCTCTTTAATAAGACCCGAGGCTACCGGTTACGGCTCGGTTTACTTTGCAGCCGAAATGCTTTCGATTCGTAATGAAACTGTCGAAGGTAAAGTGTGCCTCGTTTCCGGTAGCGGTAATGTTGCACAATTTACGGTAAAGAAAATAATAGAGCTTGGTGGGAAAGTTGTTTCATTATCGGATTCCAACGGTTCTATTTATGATGAAGAAAGTATAAATCAAGAAAAGTTGGATTTCGTAATGGATTTAAAAAATGTGAGAAGAGGCAGAATTAAAGAGTATGCTGAAAAATATAAAAATGCCGTATATACACCTGCCGATCCGGAAATGGACCATAACCCAATTTGGGATCATAAAGCAGATTGTGCATTCCCTAGTGCTACACAAAATGAAATTAATGGAAAAGATGCACAAAATCTTTTAAATAACGGAGCTTATCTTGTTAGTGAAGGCGCTAATATGCCTACCACATTGGAAGGTGTGAAAGTTTTTCTCGATGCTAAAATTCTTTATGGACCCGGTAAAGCAGCTAATGCCGGTGGTGTAGCCGTTTCCGGATTGGAAATGACCCAAGATAGTATGCGTTTACCTTGGAGTAAAGATGAAGTTGATGACCGTCTAAGAATGATTATGAAAAATATTCATACTACCTGTATTCAAATGGCGGATAGATTTAATACACCGGGAAATTATGTAAATGGTGCTAATATCGGTGGCTTTCTAAAAGTTGCCGATGCAATGATGGACCAAGGTGTTGTTTAATATAGTGCGGCACAGGATATTTTATTCTGTGCCGCCGTTTAACATTTACATATCTAATAATTTAACTTTTTGCAGCAAGAATACCCTTTTTAGATTAACTTATATATTCGACTCAAAAGTTTTTTACTTGCTGATTTTTATGTTAAAATAATCCAACTTTTTTAATCCATTCTGAAAGATTAAAATATAATAAATATTTAATTCGGTAAAGAATTTTTACTGCGCAAAACCATTTCACAGTGCCGGCTGCTATTTTCATCCTATTTACAGAACATGTTAAAATTAAATAAGTTAGTAGAAAAATAAAATATTGGTATATTTTATGTATTACTTATAAAGTTTTAAAAGGTGGTTTAGGAAAATTTGTGAAACTTGACAGTTACTTTATCCAAAATGATGAAAATTGAAAAATGATACGAAAACGAATGTTAGGATTATTGGGAATTTGGTTGTTATTATCAACAATTCTTTTCCATTTCCATGAGGCCGGTATAATAAATTTTATCGTTGTCGGAATTATTTCGGCAGTCGCCGGTTTTACATTAAGTGCAAAGAAAACTTTTGAAGGATGGGTAGGTGCCGTTCTTGGAATATGGCTAATCTTTTCCGCTTTTATTCCATCCATCGGTACAATTCCGAGTAACTATTATAATGCTTTTATAACAGGCTTGTTATTTATTCTGATAGGGTTTGTCACGCTAGAAAATAAAAGCGGTTTAATGAAGAACTGAGAAACAAATCTATGATATAGAAACTCATTCCCTTATAATAGCGTCTTAAGGAAAAACCGGAAATGACGTTTCGCACTATATATATTCCTTAAAACAGGTAAGCATTTAACATATTATAATATGGCAAGTTATAAAGTAAGTTGAACTGTGGTACATTTGTTGAGTTCTTTAAATGAATGAGATTAATGAAGTTAAAGGATTTATAAAATGAAGCGTTCTAAAAAAGTTAATTTAAATTTTTTGAATTGTGAATATTTGCAAAGGTTAAAACTTTTTTAAAGAAAAATACTTTTTAGGTAGTTTATGTTATCAACAATTAAGAAGGAGGATAGTCATGAATTTTCTGGAAAAACAAGTTCATAAAAATGTACCTAATGTAATAAATGCTTTGCTGGGTAGTAGTATCTTAAGGAGAAAAGCTGCTGATTATGCAAGAAAGTACATGTTTAAGGCGATTGTAGAAGAAGATAATGAGTATACCTGGAATATAAGATATGAAAGATATACTTTATTATCCAACTTAGTGGGTACTCTTGAAAAAGCATTAACCAATAAAAATATTTCTTCTTCGGTCAGAAAAAAAATACTTAATGTTTTCATTGGAAGAATTTTTGTCGAATCCGATACAACTAACAGCAATGTTAAAAAGTTTATAAATGAATTCGGTCAGGAACCTCCCGGATTTATTACAATAAGTCCTGGTAAAAAATGCAATCTTAAGTGCACGGGTTGTTACGCTTCAAGCAGTGGTCAATTCACTGAAAAATTAGATTATGCTATTGTCGATAGAATAGTAAAAGAGAAAACCGAGTTATGGAATTCGTTTTTTACGGTAATTTCCGGTGGTGAACCGTTGCTTTGGAAATCGGATGGTAAAGATATATTGGATTTATGTCGCGAAAATCCTGATAATTATTTCCAGATGTATACAAACGGTACGTTGATCAATAAAAAAATGGCGGAACGAATGGCTGAGGTAGGTAACTTAACTCCTGCTATTTCTGTGGAAGGCTTTGAAAAAGAAACCGATGAAAGACGCGGCAAAGGAGTTTTTAAGAAAATACTTGAAGCAATGGCTAATTTAAGAGAAGTAGGTGTACCTTTTGGGATATCTGTTACCGCAACTAGAAACAATGTTGAAAAAATTATTTCGGATGAATTTGTCGATTTTTTATATGGTCAACAAGGAGCAATTTATGGCTGGATATTTCAGTATATGCCAATCGGGCGAAGCCAAAGCCTTGATTTAATGGTTACACCTGAACAACGAAAATGGATGTTCGCAAAAGAAAAACATATTATTCACGACAGACATGTTTTTCTGCCCGACTTTTGGAACGGCGGTATCTTTTCCAGCGGTTGTCTGGCAGCCGGTAGAGCAGGTGGTTATATTTATATTGAATGGAATGGGAATATTACTCCTTGCGTATTTTATCCTTATTCGAAAAATAATATTAAGGAAATCTATGCAAATGGCGGCAACCTTAACGATGCTTTAAAATCTAATTTGATGGTAGGCATAAGAAAATGGCAAAATAATTATGGCTACGGTAAATCGGGTAAAAATGTTAAGAATCTAATTGCTCCCTGTGGGATAAGAGACCATTATGAATTTACTAGAAAACATCTTGAAGCAACTAAACCTATGCCGATAGATGAAAACGCAGCCGAAGCGGTTAAAGATCCTCTCTATTATAAAGGATTAACCGAATACAATAAAAAATTATTGGCTTTAACTGATGATATTTGGCAAAAAGAATTTATCGGGAATAAAAAAAATAATCATGAAAATGATAATGTAAATAAAAATAACGGTAAAAATATTCCCAAAGAGAATAATGAATCTCTTAAACTTGAAGAAGCGCTCAGTGAAAAATAGCGGTAAATTAATATCGGTAGTTTTGTAAGAAGAAAAGCTCAGGTTTTCCTTCTTACAAGCTTCATTTTATTGAAATAATATTATTAAAGATGTAAAAGTTTCTTACTGCTTTTTAACCGGTATTCCAAATGAGGTGTAGTATGAAAGTCCTATTGAGAAACCCGGGCGTTTTAAATATCTATAGTAAATTGAAAACGAATATTTCTCCATTAGTGTATATTTATGTTGCATCCTTTGCTAAAGAGGGCGTGCCTAAAGTTCAAATAATTGATTTAAATATTAACAAAAAAGTACTTGAAAAAACGGACCTTGATTCCTTTGATTTAATAGAAATTACTCCCAATATACCTCGCTATTTCAGAGACTTGAAAATTACGGATGAAGTAAAAAAGTTCAATAAAACAAGCGTTGGGAAAGGTTATTATGTAACTTTTCTAAAGATAGAAGTATTGAATACAGGGATAGCAGATGTTATTGTTAAAGGCGAAGAGATATTTTTAAATTTGTTGGATTCATTAGAAAATAAATTTAATTTAAAAAATATACATGATATTTCCTTCATTGACAATGGTAAATTTACTGGAAACGAAGATGTTTCACCTCCTCAAAATTTAGATTCTCTTTCGTTTCCTACCGGAGATTTATCATCCATTAATAAATACAAATCTATCTTAAACGGCATAACGCAAATTTTTTTACCTGCAGAGGTTGTCCATATAACTGTTCTTTTTATGCTTCATCAAAATTTGGAGTATAAAACAGCCGGATGGAAGTGCAAAAAATATTGTAACCCAAATTGAATTATTGTATGATGAATATGGTTTTAAAGCGTTTGAATTTCTTAACGATAATTTTACACTATTAACCTGATGGATATAATTTGGTGATGTTTTTTCCGCGTGGATACTATCGCCGAAATAGAAAATTTTACATTATTTTTTCAAGACTTTTTAATAAACCTAATTATAACCGTAAAAACAAAAAACGAATTTGAAAATTTAATTTCGTGGATTCTATTTTATTTTAAATTTGGTTATTTATTCAGTTCGGTAAAGAAATACACAGGCATTCAAAAGCAATTTATATAGTGTTGAAAAACCAAAGAATTATTGCCGCTGTGAACTATATCTTAAGATAGTCGAAAATACAATGAAACTTTTAATTATAAATAAAAATAAAAAAATTATTTTACGATTGGCTTTACCTATAATTGCCGGTTTATCGGTTCAAATGCTTTTATCTTTAGTTGATACAGCAATAATAGGCAGGTTATCCGATGCAAAGTATGCATTAGCTGCTTTGGGTATTGCTTTTTATGCCACTTGGGCGGTAATCAGTTTTTTCTCAAGTTTATCCACCGGCACGCAGGTATTAATCTCAAGACATTTTGGAAGTAAAAAGTATGATGAATGTGGAAAGGTGTTGAACTCATCAATAATTATGGGATTGGTAATGGGTCTGATAGTTGCCGTTTTGGTTGTTAAATATTCCTTGAATATCGCTAATTTATTTGCCGTGGATAAAACCGTAGGCAAATATGCCGCCGGTTACTTGTTTTACCGTTTTATGGGTTTGCCCTTCTTTCTTATTTCTGTTGCATACAGAGGTTTCTACTTTGGAATAGGTAAAACAAAAATTTTCATGATAGCAGGCACTTTTGCAAATTTAGCAAATATCTTTCTGGATTATTCATTAGTTTATGGCTCTTTTGGCTTTCCTCGGATGGGATTAGCGGGTGCAGGTTTGGGCTCGGCTATTGCAACTATGCTTGAAACTTCTGTGTACGTTGTAGTAAGCTTTATGAAAAGTTATAGGACAAAGTATTCGTTATTTAAGAGACTAAGTTTTGATAAAACTATTGCGAAAGCTATTGTTAAAATCTCTTTGCCCGTTTCGTTCCAAAGTATTTTTACTATGACCGGTTTCTTGATATTTATCTCAATAATAGGATTGATGGGAACCGCATCGCAAGCAGCAAGCCAGGTTGTACTGTCTGCATTGTTTTTATCTTTCATGCCGTCAATGGGCTTTGGAATAGCTGCCCAAACGTTAGTCGGAAATCAATTAGGGGAGAAAAATATTAAAGCTGCTAAGAAATGGGGATTGGAAACAAGTAAAATTTCTACTGCTTATACTTTTTTATTGGGGTTGATTTTTGTCCTATTCCCACATTTTGTCGTATCAATTTTAACAACTAATTCTAAAATAATTGATATCGCAATTCCTGTTTTGCAGATTGCCGGTTTTGCCCAAATATTCTTTGGAATAGGTCTCGTCCTTGAATACGGATTACTTGCCGCCGGTGAGTCTGTTTTTGTTATGATTGCTGATGTAACAATAAACTGGTTCATCTTTGTCCCTTTAGCATATTTGTTGGGGATAGTATTTAAATTTGGTTTATTAGGTATCTGGACGGCAATGCCGTTTTACACGAGCTTATATGCACTTGTTATTTTTTTGAAGTTTAATTCAAAGGTAGCTATGAAAAAAGTTATAAAATATTAAGGAACTGCAATGAAGCGAAATAAATTAAATTTGATCATTTCGTACAGGTGCTTTATATGTGTCTGTTAATTATGAAATTAAGATTTAAAAGAATGTGGGAGAATAATATTCAACAAAACTAGAAAGGCTCCGTTATGAATGTATTATTAGTCTCTCCGTATAGAGGTGCTATTTTCGAATATTCCGGGGTTAGAATCCAACCTCTCGGTGTCTCTTATATTGGCTCCGTACTAAAAGCGGCAGAGCATAACGTTCAAATAGAATTGTTGGAAAATTTGGACTCAGTGCCTGATTTTACAGGTGCCGACGTAGTAGGAATTTCTTGTAATACGGTACAGTTCAAGCCTGGGCTTAAAGTTGCAAAAGCAGCTAAAGAGCAAGGGAAAATAGTAATAATGGGAGGACCACATCCTACCGGCAGTCCGATAGAAACTTTAAAGAGCGGTTATGTAGATTATGCTGTTCATGCGGAAGGCGAAGTAACAATGATTGAATTGTTAGACGGAATAAAATCGGGAAAAAACTTCGATCCTAGTAAAGTTTTAGGTATTTCATGGATAGATAAGGAATCGGGAACTATTGTTAATAATCCTAAACGCTTGCTTATTCAAAATTTAAATAACGTTCCTTTTCCTCTCCGGGAAGCAAATTGGAAATACGGAAAGGATAGTAAATTAGTTTCTAAAAAAATTATTGAATATCCGTTAATAACTACAAGGGGCTGCCCTTATGGTTGTAGTTTTTGTGATGTTCATCTTCTTTCCGGAAAGCGTTTTCGTACACGCTCGATTGAAAATACCGTAAGAGAAATTGAGGAAATTATCACTAAATATAGTGCCGAACGTATCTTGATTATTGATGATATAATTAATTTTAAAAATGAAAGATTAATTGAATTGTTTGAAACTTTAATAAAAAGAGATTTACCTGTTGTCCGGTGGGTTATGGGAAGATCAGACCACCTTGTTAAAAAACCGGAAACAGCCGAAATTATGGCTAAAGCAGGAGTGCGTCAAATGTTCATTGGAATCGAAAGCCCAAACGAACGGATTCTCAAAGCATATAAAAAAGGCGGTAAGGCTTCCTTAGATTATTCCATAAAAGCTGTGGAATTGTTGAAGCAAAACGATATTGAAACTTGGGGTGCTTTTCTTATGGGTGAACCTTCAGAAACGGAAGAAGATATTAAAAACACTATCGAATTTGCGAAATTTATTAATCCGGGAATCGCTCAATTTTCAATATTAACTCCTTATCCCGGCACAGATCTGTGGTTTGATGTTGAATCGAAAATTATAACAAAAGATTGGAACAAATATGATGCGATGCATTCGGTTTTTAAAACGGAAAATTTTGGACCTGAAGAACTGGAACAAATCCTGAGAAAGGCATATATGGATTTCTATAGACAACCTAAAAGAATTCTAAAGGAAATATTTAAAGGAGAACATTACGGAAGACCTAATTTGAAAAAGATTTTCGAAATCTTAAAAGCATTAAAAATAGTTTTTCAACATGCCTAAAAATAACTTCGGTGACAGTATAAAACTAAAAAAAACCGGCTTTATTTAATTGTTAACAACGCGAACGGTATTTAAAATAGGGATGAAATTTTATAGAAAGTGTTAAAAATAGGAAACATAGTCGAAAGTTCAATTATTAAAAGCGAAATTATATTAAAATTAAAAATTGTTGGTATAAATAAAATAATCGAGAGGATATAAAATGAAAGTAAAAGATATAATGAGTAAAAAATTTATTACGGTGGATATAGAAGCACAATTAAAAAAAGTTTTAACAATTTTATCAAGTAATCGGATTGATTTTGCTATCGTTACAAATAATAACAATAAAATTGACCTTATCGGACTTGTTTCATTTTTTATTTCCCAATTACAACGAAATTCGTAAACATGGTGAATATCTTTTTGATCCCGAGTCCGTAAGAAAAAGAATGAATGAAAGAAGTGGAATTCACGTAAAAAAAAATAATGACAAAATTTCCGGAAATAGTAAATGAAGAGTTATCTGTTATTGAAGCGGCGGCAATACTTAAGGCATTTAAAATTAAACAACTTCCGGTTGTTAATAATGGAAATGTTACCGGCATAATTACAATAAAAAATCTTTTGAATAATCTCGTTTTGAATAACCTCAATTTGAGTAGGAATCAAACCGGGAAGTTAGTATTGAAAAGTTGAAAAATTACTAGTTTGTTAAATGGATATTTATGTTCTTAAAATATTTTCTGTACATATAGAGGTAAAGTCTTATATTATAATATCAGTCACAGTATGCTAATTTAATAATCATTAAGTTAACCGATAGGAGATAAGTCATGGCTATAATTAGAAAATATATTAAAAATAAAAACACCTACAAAATCACATTTACACTACCGGATTATTTAGAGAAAGCATTTGACAGTGCAAGTGTTGTCGGTGATTTTAATAATTGGGATTCCGAAGTAAATAAGATGAAAAAAAATAAGAGAACCGGATTGTATTCTACCATAGTGGAATTGGAGGCAGGTAGAGAATATAGATTCAGATATGTTGTAAACGGGAACATTTGGTTAAATGATCCTGATGCGGATATGTTTGAACCTACCTCTTTCGGTGATTCGGAAAATTGTGTTTTGCTTTTATAAAGCAATAAATGTCTAACTCAAATTGAACAGTTGAGTTAAACCCGGTATTATTTTTGAAATCCATACAGGTTTATTTCACTTTTAATAACTTTGATGGATTATAAAATGCATTAAAAACAGATGCCTTTTCTCGATAGTCAATTTGAGTTTTTTAATTTTTTTTTCTTAAATTCCTATAATAAAATTAAAGGTTTTAATGCTAAAAAGAATTCTTTTACCGCTCGAAAATTCTCCCTATTCTATTGCCGTGATAGAATATTCCTGCTTTATTGCAAAAAGACAGGATGCTGAAGTAACGGGATGTATTTTCATTGATATTGATAAAGTGGATTCATCGTTAGGTAGCTTAAACCCCGATTTAACTATCAAGTGGGCTAAAGATATTCAAAACGATATTATCGGCAGTGTTACAAGAAAATTAATTACCGAGGCAAATAGACCGTTATTTATCGGCATTTGAATTTTCTCTATAAATAGAAATTTAAATAATTATAAGAAATAATAATCGTATGGAGTTACAATGGAAACAAAAATAGTTGACCCGGCAGATCTTTACAGATTGCCTTGGAGTTTGCCCGATAACGGCATTTCATGGCTTGAGCCCAGCGCGCGCTGTAATCTTAATTGTTACGGTTGCTATCGTAAAAATATCAGAGATTCTCATAAGTCTTTAGAACAAGTTAAACATGAATTGGATGTTTTTCAGTCTTTAAGAAAATCTGATTGTATTTCGATTGCCGGGGGTGAGCCGCTTCTTTATCCTGATATAATCGAACTGGTTGCCGAGGTTAAGTCACGTGGAATAAAGCCTATTATAAATTCCAACGGAATTGCTTTAACAAAAGAATTACTTCATGAATTAAAAAAAGCCGGAGCCTTCGGATTTACTTTTCACATCGATAGTAAACAGGGACGGGGGCGCGGTCCA
>CAJXGP010000010.1 GCA_913053915.1 uncultured Ignavibacteriales bacterium
AAAAAATAATTTGGAATCACTAATCGATGCGTCTCAAGACTCATTGGCAAAGATGAAGTTAAGCTATGAAGCCCAGTTGAAAGAAGCTTTAGGGTTGTTTAGTACTCAGCTGATTGAGAAGCGACGATTATTAGCGGATAGCCAATTCAAGAAAAAAGAACTCGAATTATCAATTGAGGCTATAAGATACGGACATGCTGAATTGGTATTAAATGAAATATTAGGACAGTACAAAAGAAAGGAAAAGTGGCTTTTTAAATTAGGTGAATTATTTGAATTGCGGAATAACAAAAAAAAGGCTCTGAGCTATTATATTGAGACACGATCTGCTATTGAATTATTAAAGCCGCGATTAAAGAATGTTAAAAAATTAAAATTATTAAAAAGATAAATAACAGTATAAGCGACACAATAAAAATTGTATTTTTATTGTGAATGAAACTTAAATAAGTTGTAACTATAGAAAATAAAATAGCTAAGATTGAACTGCCTAATAAGTTTCTCCAAAACCCATATTCAATATTATGTTGCAAAAGCAACTTCCCATTTCCAATTTTTTTTCTTGCTAAACTCATAACTTCAGAAATTCTTTTTCTAGCATTTAATTCATCTTTTTCTTGTGATGATTTTGAAGGTAACCTCATATCAAAATCTTTTTCTAATTTTTCATAAATTTTCTTTTTATATTCTTGACTATATTCAGAATCTTGAAAAAGTAAGAAATCCGTTGTTGGCATATAAATTTCTTCTTTTTCAAAAAAGGTCTTTGAAATGAATCTATTTATCTGTGCTACAAAGTATAGAACAACGATAGAAATTGTAATGTCTCCAACTATTTCTATTTTTCCTAAAAATACTAAAAAGTCAGATATTTCTTTATTAAAAAAGGCATATTGAAATAGCAATATTGGTATTGCTGAAATTATTGTTGGGAAAAGTCTTGCCTCTTTTATATATTTATTAAACATTTTCAATCTATTATGTACTCTCATCAAAGTATTATAAACTTTGATTGTGTCGATTTCCACTTATTTTTTCTTTTCCACCTTTTTTTTAGTTCTCTCTATCGCATTTTTAGTTCTATCGACATCTTCCACCTTTTCAATAGAATCAGCAAGAATAAGGATATTATTATCCGTTACTTCTACCGTTCCTCCGCCGGTTGAAAAATATAAAGTTTTATCTTCAGAAAATTCAATTTTAATGATACCTATTTCAAAAGTGCTTAAAATAGGAGCATGATTAAATAAAACTTGAAAACTTCCGGCAGTTCCGGGTATAATAATTGATTTGATCATTCCGGAATAAGCTTTTTTAGAAGGTGTAATTATCTCTAATTGTAATTCATTCATAATTATTTTAATCTTTTCGCTTTTTCAACTGCCTCTTCAATCGTTCCGACATACAAAAAAGCAGCCTCCGGTAAATTATCGTATTTACCATCGATAATACTTTTGAAGCCTTTTATAGTATCTTCAAGTTTTACATATTTGCCCGGAATTCCGGTAAATTGTTCTGCAACGTGAAATGGTTGGCTAAAAAATCTTTGAATTCTCCTAGCCCTTTTAACAATGGTTTTATCTTCATCTGAGAGTTCATCCATACCCAAAATATTAATAATATCTTGAAGATCTTTAAATTGCTGAAGAATTTCTTTACAAGTTTTAGCAACATAATAATGTTCTTCCCCAAGTAATCCGGGTTCTAAAATTCTAGAAGTAGAATCAAGAGGATCAACAGCCGGATAAATACCTAGTTCGGAGATTTGCCGGCTTAGAACAGTAGTAGCATCAAGATGCGCGAAAGCAGCCGCAGGAGCAGGATCAGTCAAATCATCGGCAGGTACATATATAGCTTGAACAGATGTAATAGAGCCTTTATCTGTTGAGGTAATTCTTTCTTGTAATGCACCCATCTCGGTAGCTAAGTTAGGTTGGTAACCTACGGCAGAAGGCATACGCCCCAACAGTGCACTTACTTCAGAACCGGCTTGAGTAAAACGGAAAATATTATCAATAAATAAAAGGACATCCCGTCTTTCTTCATCCCTAAAATATTCGGCAATGGTTAAACCGGTTAGAGCAACTCTTAATCTGGCACCGGGTGGTTCATTCATCTGACCGAATACCAACGCTGTTTTTTCCAGTACACCGGAATCTTTCATTTCAAGCCATAGATCATTCCCTTCACGAGTCCTCTCACCCACTCCGGAAAAAACGGAATAACCACCGTGTTCTTGAACTATATTATGAATTAATTCTTGAATTATGACTGTCTTTCCAACACCTGCGCCACCAAATAAACCGGTTTTGCCCCCTTTTGAATATGGCTCAATTAAATCTATGACTTTAATTCCTGTTTCAAACATTTCCGTATTCGTAGAGAGGTTCTCAAATTTTGGAGCATGTCTATGAATCGGATATTCTTTTTCTGATTTTATTTCTCCTAATCCGTCAATACCTTCACCGATCACATTTATTAGTCGACCCAAAGTTTGAGGACCAACAGGAACAGAAATAGGTTTCTCGGTATCGAATGCGTCCATACCTCTTACCAACCCGTCGGTTGAGTCCATTGCAACGGTACGTACTCTATCTTCTCCCAAATGCTGCTGTACTTCAACTATAAGATTATTTTCTACACCTTCCGTAGTCTTTCTCGGTATACGAATTGCGTTGTATATTTTCGGTAGATTTCCATCCTGAAATTCAATGTCAACTACAGGACCAATAACTTGAATAATTTTACCTTTCTTGTCAACCATATTTTTTCCCTTATTCTTTAAATTTTAACCAATAAATTTAGTTATTTGCTTACGATTCTACAAATTTGTAAATTTTAGAAAATACTCCATCTTAAATGAAAACAAGAAAAATTTCAACTAAACTATTTGAGTAATATTAATTTTTTGGCAGCTGTAAAATTATCTGCTTCTAGATGATAAATATATATGCCACTCGCTAAATTATCACCGTTAAAATCCACCGTCATTATACCGGCAGGTGCTTCTCCATTGAAAAGTGTCCTTACTTTTTCCCCTAGAATATTATATACCTCTAATTCAATATGTTGAGATTTTGGAATCTCAAATCTAATTGTGGTAATAGGATTAAACGGATTTGGATAATTCTGATATAGATGATATGAAAACTTTGATATATTAAAATTATCATCTACGCTTGTCGGTATAATAAAAGTAGCCGTACCGCCGGCTTCATTGTAACGTTTTTTGAAATCTTGCATATATTGATTAGCAATTAACAAATCATGAATAAAAATTGTATTTTCATCATTTATTGTTTCAGCAGAATTTGTCCAATTGTGCGATCCTGTAATTACTATCGGATCACTAGAGCCATCGGTAGCATCTATAATACCATATTTATCATGAAGAGTAGGCGGAGGATTTTGATGCATATCTGCAAATGTAGATAAGTAAGAATATTCACTTCCACTTGCGTTGGTAGTATTAACTACTCCTCGAATATCCTGTACACCGGAAGTGTATTTATTATAGAGGGCGGTCGCAATATTATTTCGTGTAATCATAAATTGTGCAAAATAAATATTATCATTTGCTGAATTAATAGCACTAATAATATGACTGGTTGTACCATCGGTAGGGCTAAAATACAATTCAACTTCCCTTCCGCCTATTGAAAATGAATGCGGAATATTGTCGGTTTTTTGATAACTAAATTTAGCATTTGATGGATTCGGAGTATCTGTATTACTTCCCCACATCTCTTCAAATTCTTTTTGATAGGCTTTTGTAATTGTAGGATCATTAATCTCCACTACATTATTTTTCCACCCAAGTTCAGTTGAAGTAACATTCCAAGAGCCGGTCCACAACCAATCATTCGTTGCAATTGTATCACGGGCATCAAAGATAAAGAATTTATCATGCATGATTCCCGGTAGGCTTGCCGGGCGTTTACTAATCTTGATTCCTGCATTCATTAAGGTACGGATATCATCCTGAGTTGTCCGGCTATCATAAACAACTCTTATTCTTACTCCTCTATTCTTAGCAACAACCAAAGCATCTGCAACATTAGGCAAACCGAAAAAACTATATACAGCCAAATCAATAGAACTTTTTGCCCGGTTGATTCTATTTATTAATTTTTGCTGAAAATTTACATTACCATGAGCAGCATTGCCTGGAATTGCAACGGAGGTGTCAACCGGAAAATTGAAATAGACATTAATTGCCCCTACTGAAGGATTAGCCGAAGCAGTAGTAGCTGATTGTAAATCACTAACACTAGTACCTTTTACATTAGTCGAATAAACTTTATAGAAATAGGTTGTAGCCGGTTTTAGTCCCTTTACAGTAATCTTATGGCTGGTTGTATCATCATTAATAACCAAAGAGTCTAATTCCATAGCTGCCGTTAGACCATATTTGATTTTGGAATTTCCGTTTCTTGCGGTCTTGAAATAAACCGTAAAGGAATTTGTATCGATATCCGCTGCAAGAATCGGGCTTAAAATTAATGGTTTGCCGTTATCCACTATATCCTCAATAAATCTCGGAAGTAATTGATAACCGCTATTATACGGAGCAGAGTATTTATATTGGCCTAATATACCTATCAAATCTACTTTACCGGAAGGAATTGCAGTACCGATTATTGATGAAACATCAGCGTCAATTCTGAAGCCATTCGTAAGGGATGCTGTATTATCGGTAATATTATAATTCATATTTCCTGAAAAATTTCCTGAAGATTTAATGGAAACATTATTTATCCTTATCAATTTGCCTTCAAATGCCTCGAAACCATTCCATTGTTGATTTATTATTTGTGAAACGGTAACAACAATTGGATGTAACGGATGGCTATGAGAGATTACTTGTACACTGGCATTATTTCGAGATTCTAACTCAGTGAGTCCCTTATATTGAGAAAGAACGGCAGTAACAATCACAGAATCACCTATATTAACAGCATTTGCAAAGAAACTTCCGTAAATTGAAATTCCACCGGTTTGATCTTGAATTGAACCGGGTCCATCGTTTCCAAATTGATTGGAAGAAGTTACTATACCGGTGACTGTAAAAACCTTTCCCGTATCAATGGGAACACCGTTTGAATCATTCTGTTTAATGTCCGCTATGGGAGTAATTGTTTGAGAATATGAAACAATGCTAATTAAAAGGAATAAAATAAGAGTTAGATTTTTCATAATTACCTCAAGTCTGTTGAAAGAATAAACATTTTAATTCTATTATCACCCCTATCTAATATATATAAAGTTCTGTCAAAGAACCCAACATCATAAGGTTCTTTAAATACATCAGGCCCCCCAAATGATTGCTGCTCGGCTCCGAACGTATTAAATTTAAATACGCTGTCTTTAGAAGCATCGACAACGAATATATTGCCGACGTTATCCAATGCAGCTCCTTCCGGTTGAGAAAATCTATTCGGTACCATCATAGCTTCTTGTCCAGGCGTCAGATTGACAGTATAACCGGTAAATTCCGGGCTTTGCACATATTTCAACCACTGTGTTTTAAAGTTGCTCCTTCCTATAAGAGTTAAAATTATATTATAATTTTTTCTATTAAAAGATGTGATGGAACTTATCAAACTTGCAGAAGGAATTCCGGAACTTAGGGGATCAAGATTTGCAACCCTACCTATTAATGTATCGAAAGCAGTACCGTCAGACCTTTTTTTATGCTTGAATATCAAAATTGAATTATCGGGATCGATAAAAGTAGAATTATTTGGACCCTGCCTGGCAATATAAAATGAGTTATCGAAAAATGTTGCCACACCGGTATATATTCTACCGGGATTGCTTATATCGATGGACCTCGGCAGAAGTGTATCAACTTTTGCTTTCTCAATATGATGCGAACTTGCTACCAGGTGAAATTTAAAAACCGCTCCATAAGTTTGTTTGACGCCGGTAGTGGAGTCTTTCAAATCTATTTCCGCACAAACAATTAAATTCAATAAATAATCCTGCGCTAGAGCTACCGGATGTTTCACCTCTCTTGTTCCAAGAATATCGCCGTTCAAATTCATCATAACTATTCTATTATTATAAGTATCCGCAACATAGATGAAAGGCTCTTTCCCAATAATCATAGCTTCAGGTTTGTTAAAACCACCCCAAGAAGGTTTTATTTGTACATATACTGTATCGCCGGTAATATTAACTTTATCATTTGAAGTTTCAAACTGATTAATATTAAATTTTTCCGAACAGCTAATAAGAATTATCGCTGTCAATATCAACGTATATTTTGCAAATAGTTTTATTTTCATTAAAAACCTAATATAATTGAAAACCGTTGGGCATTTCCTAATCTGGTGAAATTGGAATATGCATAATCAAGGGAAAAATCAGCAATCTCAATAGGTATATTCAACCCAATGCCGAAATTAAAATTTTCTTCAGTCAAATTAAATTTATAACCTCCTCTAATGAAAAGAATCCTTTTCCAATTGTATTCGATACCTGTGGATACATTCTCACTATTATCGTTCGGGTGATTTAACTGAATACTGGTAGTTATTGAATTGTCACTATCCTGATACGGTTCGAAAGCAAATCCGATTCTAAAAATAGTAGGCGGAGAGAATGCTTGCCAATTCGATTTTTCTCTTCGACCGACTAATAAAATTTTGCCATCGGGAGCTAGTTGATTACCGAAATTTGAAACTGTAACGGCAAACCTGGTTGTACCGAGGCCTGTCCAATAAAAAGTACCGAAATCTATCATAACGCCGCGCATCTTTAATTTATCGAGTGTCTCTTCAACATACCTGATTGTACCGCCAAAACTAAATTGTTCGGTCATCTTTCTCGAATAAGTAACGGCAACAGCTACATCTCCAAAACTAAAATATTCCCCCGTTCCAAAAGGAAGAAATTCGGTTGTAACAGGCATATCTTGCATTGACAATGAAGTGAAAGCAATACCGAAAGAATTATTTTTATCAAGATGATAAACCGCACCTAAAAAATCATGGTTTATATCAACAACCCATTTATTATGCGAGAATAAAACTTCATTTTGATTGAATTGAACCAAGCCGGCCGGATTCCAGTACAATGCAGAAGCATCATTCGCTATTGCAACAAAAGCATCACCTAAAGCCGAAGCCCTACCACCTACACCAATTTTGAGAAACTGAAGAGCAGAAATTCCTACTCTTTGTCCTCCGAGTGTCGGTATTAATTGAGCCTTAGACCCGGAATAAAATACAAACAATATTAATACAGATAAAAATAATTTCTTCATAATCAAAACTTTATACTAATTCCAAATTTTACGTTTCTTCTTGTTAGATAACGAGCCGGATTAACGGCATAAGGTCTAATAGGCAGTTGCAAATCCGGATATCTCGGATCATTCCATGAAAGAGGAACCGGATCTCCCCACTCGTAAGCTCGGCCTGTAACCGGATTTATTATTGCTGAATTTTTAGTATCCAAAAGGTTGTTAACTTCAATTTTGAATGCAAATTGTAACTCCCCGATTTCAAAATATTTGTCGAAATTTAAATCAATCCAAGACCAAGGATCACCAATCTTACTATATCGATTCTTCAAATCATAAACATATTCCGGTCTTCCTTGGGTTGTATAATCACCGGTGAATATAGCAGGTGTATAGCGTTTACCGGATTGAAAAAAGAACCGGAGATAAATATTGATATCGTCAAGAAATCCTTTTCCAAGACCAAACAACGGCTGTCCCTTAGTAATATAGAAATTAGTAGAAAGTGATGCAGTAATCGGTCTGTCCCAAGGCATGAATTCTTCTTTCACCGATTCTGTAAGATCACCTTCCAACACTAAAACACCTTCATCGGCTGATGAGCTTTTCCCCGTTATTATGGCATAGGAAAAATTAGCAATTCCATTAAACCAATTACCCATCCTTTTCTTAAATTCGATTTCAATTCCTCTGGAACGGGCATAATCGGCATTTACGTATGTTATAAAATTTTGAGTAGCAAACCTAGCCGAACGAATCTTAGCGGTTCTTGTATTAACATAATCGAAAATATCTTTATAGTAAGCAGTTACTGTTAGAACATCATTCTGGGTGAATTGAGTTTTCAAACCTAGTTCATAAGCAACGGTTGTTTCGGGATTTAAATCGGGGTTACCAAATTTTTGAAATGATGATTGAGCGTTCAACGGATTTAGTTTTGCATAAACGAACTGCGGTCTGGGCCATTTACTAAAATGTCCGTAAGAAAAAAACAGCATTTGATTATTCGAAACCGGATGAGAAATACCTAGCCTCGGACTTAAGCGTGCTTTAAAACGTCTGTTTCCGAACCAACCGAATGTGTCCCTTTTATAATTTTTTCTGGTTTGCTCCGGTATTGTAACGACGAGCGGATTATTCACGGCATCATCAACATATTTACCGGGAAACCAATAATCTAATCGCAAACCGAAGTTGAGGATCATTCCGCTTAAGTTAATGTTATCCTGTGCATATAACGCTCCCATAGCAGGATAGACTTTATAAATATCATTATTTAATCCCAGCTTTCCGACCCAAGGTTTGTAAATATCAACTACCTGCATCTCCTGCAATTGGATTTCAAATCCGGTTTTAAACTTATTTTTTTCATCGAAAAAACTTGTTAAGTCGCCTTTAATAGAGAACTCTTCAATATAATGATCATGCCATGTATATGGGTTACCGACATCCCAAAAACCATCGCCTGGTATAACCCCAACCGAATCGTGATTTAAATTATAGTATTCAACCGGGAAATTTGGAAAGTCCTTCGGTTGTATGTACTGATTCCAATTTCTTCCGTTTGCGTCAGCACGTAAATTAGAATAAAAATAACCGAATTTCAGTTCATAAAATGTTTTTGCATTTATGGTATTTATAATGCTTAATGAATGATATTTATTATTATGAGTAAATGTATTAGCTTGATCGAGGATGTTTTGGAAGGTATATTGATATCCGGGACTTGGTTGCACATATTCCAGATTGGTTTGTAATGAACGTGAATTTTGATTTATGGCAACCGATTGATTATATGAATATGAAAATTTTAATGTGGGTGAATATTTATATGTAATTTTAGCGAGCCAATACCAATTATTTTCTTCTTTAGGTGCGAATCGGGTTCCATAAAAAGTTGTTGAAAAAACTTGTTTAGCGGTAGGTTTATAATACCCTTGAGTAATTCCATCGGTAAGACCTGTATAAAGACTGCTAAAAAATGTTATCAACCCGGGTATTTTGATTCCAAGCGACGGAAGAATATATGATGTAATCGGTTCAGGTCCGCCTAGATCGGCTTCAACTATATCAGTATTAAAAACATGATATGAACTAGGATTACCCAAATTATCTCTTTTATATAAAATATATCCTGAGTATTTACTTCCTCCTTCTTTTGTCTTAACATTTATTACTCCTGATGTGGCTTGTCCATATTCGGCATTGAAACCACCGGTAATTACATCAATTTCTTGAATAGCATTCGCGCTTAGCTGTAAACCAAAGCCCGTACCGGAAAGAGGATCTTGCACAGACACACCATTAAGCAAAAAGGCACTTTCATAATTTTTCCACAATTGTTAATAACCCTTTCATCTTTCCCTCATCAAAATAATACTCCCCGCAGTTGTCTTCTCCATCTTGAACATTTTCAACTATCGAATTTCGGATTTCATCTTGCGAAATAGTTCTCTTGCTTTGCGTTTCATCAATATCCAGCAACGGTTTTTTCCCGATAACGGTTACTTCCTGATCTAAGGTAAGAACGGTCTCCGACATTTTAACATTTATCTCTTTAGTTTGTCCGCTTTTCACCTTTACACCTGTGTATTCCACAGTTTTATATCCTATGAGCGATATTTTAATAACATAACTTCCGGGTGTGATATTTACTATCCGGAATTTTCCCTTTATATCGGTTGCAGCACCGAAATACGTTCCTTTTAAGATAACATTTACACCTGGGAGTCCTTGACCGTTAGCCTTATCTATTACTTTCCCCGTTATTCTCCCGTTATTCTGTGCGAATATATTCAATGAACCAATAATTGTGATTATAAAAAATAACTTTTTTATCATGGAGTTAAACCAAATTCTTGAATAAATATTTTATCAATTAGTTTTTGTACATTACCATTTCCATCCAACAGATGCAACGGAAGCCCGATAAAAAACAACGATTTATTTTTAGTTTCAAATGCTATATTTCCACTCAATTGTCTGCTTGAAAGTTCGTAGATTTTATCCGATGTAAAAGCATTCGGATAAAAGGTGCGTATATAAGAAACCGTTGAGGAAGTTTTAAGATCCGGATATCCGTTAGCTGTTGAATAAGGTATAACATCGGCATTTCTAAGTAAAAAGTTCAAACTTTTGTGCTGCCCCAACGAATCAACCGGTAAAAACCCTTGTAAAGAAGCCAAATCGAATGGGTAAATATTTGTTGAATCAGCAAAAGTCATTGAAAAAGCAATTTTCCCGAAGCCTGTTGTATATTTGTTAGTAACATAATTCATCAAATCGAGAGGCGGTTTATTATCAGCATACCACATTATATAAGTGAACAATTTTATAGTTTCCCAGAAAGTGATATCTTGGTAAGGTAATGGTGTTTTGTTCAGATCGAGGACATCGAATTTTCCATTAAAAGCTCCACCTGAGATTGAGTTAAAAACTTTATTATAAAAATCGGAAGCTGCTTTATTTCCGGTTACACTTCCTATATTATAGCTATCTACTATAAGGATTTTACCGCGAGGTTTTTTTACAAACCATTTGTCCGATCCGGTGGGAAGAGCTACAAACGGAGACTTTGCCCCGGAAATATCTTGAGCTTGAATATAGATTTTATTAAAGCCGTTTAATTTTAATCCTGTTAATTTTTGAGGTAATATATTCGATTCCAAGCCATTTAATAGAATATCCATTTTAGGATTACCGGTATTGAAATCTGTAGCCCGGATAGTAATTAATCTTGCAGAGCCGTAAATTCGAGAATAATTATTTGTATCATTTAACGCAATATTAATGCTTACTATTGAATTATCGCCGTCAAGGTCATTAGCATTCCAGCCTAAGGTCATTACAGGGAACGATGAATCCGGAAGAATAGTAATTGAATTCCATGAAATTGTTGGGGACGAATTTTTAATAGGAAAAATCAAAGAAGCCGGGGTGGGATCAATCAAACCTATATCTGTAAAAGGTTCACCGGGGTCATGTTTTCCGTTCCCATTCAAATCATTAAAAGGCTCCGGTCCGAAATCAATACCGTTTTGGATAACTTTAGAATCGTAAACACCGTTTCCATAATTATCTACCGCAGCTACTAAAAACTTATATGTTGTATCTTTGGTTCCTATGTATAACGAAAAAGTACTGTCATTTTCCTGTGTAAAATTCCAAAGTGAATCAAGCCCATCCCATTTAAAATAAAAACCTATTACTAAACCGTCCGGATCATCACCTGACCAGCTAACTTTTAAACTGCTGGATTGTTTACTGATTGTACTATCCGGTATTAAAAATAAATGAGTATCAGGAGCTTTATCTTCAATCGGGTTATTTACTAAATTTTTATAACAAGATTGAAACAAAACCAATGATAATAATATTATTATAAAATATAATGATCTAATCATATTAAATTTATTTAAAATCAAATGTTATAGTTTTTTCCCATATTAAATAATTTTAAAACCTTAAAAGTTTTAAAGCTTTATCAGGTTATCTTATTACTCCATTGCTTATCCTTTTCCATCCATCCAATCTTTTGAGTAGCATCCTTTCCAATATTTTGCCAAGCCGTTTTAGATACTGTTTGTTTCCAATCAGTACTGCGGTTCGGGACTTACATGATTGTAATTACAGCTAAATGAAATAAATAAAAGTAAGCTTATAAAAGTTATGTTTAATATTATTTTCATTATTCAATTTAGAAAAGTCCGAGCTTCGCTTAACGCTCACTTCATCAGCAGCATTTTTTTAACTACTTGAAAATTACCGGAATGTAATTGGTAGAAATATATCCCTGATGAAAGATTGCTACCATCAAAAGTAACTTTGTAAGTCCCGGCACGTTGTTGTTGATTAACCAAAGTGCTCACTTTTTGTCCGAGTATATCATAAATATTCAACGTTACAAAATTTTCTCTAATTATTGAATAAATAATTGTAGTAGAGGGATTAAAAGGATTAGGGTAGTTTTGAAGTAATTGGAATTTATTGGGTAATCGTTTTTCTTCATTTATTGCTGTCAAAATTCCGTATGTTATTCCGGAAATTGTGCAACCCAATAATGATTGATAATAAGTAGCTTGTACAGCGCTAGCTTGAATTCCAATAAAACCATACTTCGGACTAATTGTTATAAAGTAACTGTCATCAAGACCGGTATCGTAAAAGTATCTAATAACTCTTGTGCTATCACCAAACAAAAACATATTATAATCCGCCCATTTATATATTTTAATATACCAAGTTGAATCTGTGGGGTCTCTGTCGTATGCTATACTTACATGATCACTGTTTGGATATGAATATGCTCCTAATTCTAAATCATATTTAAAGAACAACCATTCTCTATTATTCCTTATGTCATAATAGTATATTCCAACTGAATCAGCTCTAATAAAATCTTTGAAGTATACATAATTTGGATTAATCCTGAAATATTTATGACCATTGGGCATCAAAGTATCGGCTGTAATATTATAGACTATTGTATCTATAGAATTAGAGGAACCCGTTGGGATCAATTCACCGCTTATAAAATCCCACCTATTTCCTATTTCTAAAGGAAAATAAACAGTTGTATCAACTTGTGCAGATATAAAGGAGCAACAGTTTCATTGGTGACGATAACAATTTGTGAAGCAGATATATAAGGGTCAAAGCAAGAAGGCTTTTGTAGTAAATTTTCACCAATAAATATTGGATAGCTACGATCACCAAGGTTGACTATAAGTTGATCATTCATAGCAGATATTATCCCGCAATTAGTTAGTGCGTGCTACCAGTTCGCAAGTAGTGTAAACCGTGTTTATGGATCAATTAGTCTTACCAATACTATCGACGATCTCGTCTGCCACCGTGGTCGCATTTTTATTATCTGTTTCAATGGTATAATGAGCTACCTGCTGATACAGGGACTCACGTTGCTGCATCAGATTTTGCAACGTTTTTCTTGGATTCTCCGTTTGCAATAATGGGCGACATTTATCCCGACTGGTTCTCTCAAGAATAGCCTCCACAGAGGTCTTTAGATAAATCACTAAACCGGTATTGTTAAGTAAATGACGGTTTTCTGCGCTTAAAATAGATCCGCCGCCGGTAGCCAGTACAAATCCCGTCTTTTTGGTCAATGTACGAATGGCGCTTTCTTCCCGCTTCCTGAATCCCACCTCTCCCTCCACATCAAAAATATGGTTAATTGAGACGCCGGTTTTCTGCTCTATTTCCCGATCACTATCGACAAATTCATATTCAAGAACCTGCGCGAGCCGTTTACCAACCGTTGATTTTCCTGATCCCATAGGCCCAACTAAATAAATATTGCCCAGTAGATCATGATTGTCAAATTCGCTCATCTGTTCGCCATCATAACGTCAACGTCGGATTATCTATTTTAGTGGACTAATTAAAAAAACCGCAAGGAGTATAACTCACTTGCGGTTTTTTCTTAAGGGTAGATTTTTTATTTAATTTATTGCTTTACTAAATCCATCCTTGATTATTTTTGGCGTTACAAAAATCAATAACTCTGATTTTTTGTCGATAATGGCCTTATCACGAAATAGAACCCCCAATATT
>CAJXGP010000011.1 GCA_913053915.1 uncultured Ignavibacteriales bacterium
GAATAAAATGAAAATAATTGTATTTGATGTTGGTAACGCAGCTTGTTCAATAATTTCAAGCCCCAACCAATATGGTTTAATGGTAGATTGTGGTAGTCATAGCGAGAAAGATAATCCTGTTGATTTATTAAACAAAAAAGAGATAACAGATTGGCTTAATTTAAAATCATATATTACTCAAAAAGGGAAAAGTTATAGGCTAGGTCTTTTACATATAACACACCCTGATGATGACCACGTAAGAAATGCTAAACGAATAAAAGAAGAATTTGAACCATACTTATTACAAAAAAGAGGATTTGAAGAATTTCCAGACGGAGATAAGATTAATAATGATTATAAAAATCAAATTGATAAAAAATATCGTGGGACAAACCCAGAAAAAATAAATTGGGGATTTGAAGTTAACAAGACATTTAGAATACCAATGAACATTTTAAAATCTAATGATGAATTAAACAAAAAACTTCGTAATAATTCCAGCATCTTACGATATATAAAATATAATGGTGTTAGAATTTTGTTTACTGGTGATTTAGAAAAAGAAGGTTGGGATTGGCTAATTGAAAACAATAATGATTTTGTTAATTATCTAAACGAAGGTTTAGATATTTTAATTGCTCCACATCACGGACATAAATCTGGATTTCCAAAACCATTATTTGATGTCACGGGCAATGTTAAAGTGGTTATTCATTCAAAAGGTAGTGAGGGGAATATTGAGGGAACTGATATTGCTACACAATATTCAAGTTGTTCGGATGGAATTACATACAAAAATTTCAATGGTGATAATTGTTATTTAGGGAAGGTATTAACTACAAGAAGTAATGGACATATTCTTATTGAAATTCTTAATAATGACTTTAATATTTATACGATGAAAACATCGCCTAACCACCAAAAAGTAAATTGTTAAAGAGGAAACCCTGTGGCTAACCATGTATATAAGTCATTGGGTGAGAGGTAGTTAAGTCAAAGATTATAAATATAAATAAACGGCATAGTAGGTTGAAAGTTAAGTGTTTCAAAACGCCCAACGCCTCATATACTGGACCATTATGTACAATATTAAAACACAGAAAACATAGAAAAAATATAGTTAATAATTAACATTTTCGGAAAAAGACATTATGGCAATAAGTACCTTAATTGAAAATTTTTCTGTAAGCACTCTGAAAGATTTCTTTCGAAAAAGAATCAACACTTTCAAACCGGATGAAGAAAATTATGAATATCTGTTTAATAAGAATGACTATATAAATGAAAATTACAAAGATATTATAAAAATTGGTGAAGCCGATTTAACCAATACAGACGATATCCTTGTTTTTACTGCAAAAACTTTAACTAAGCTAACCGATAGAACCGGGAAAAAAAGACAGTTTGAAATTGCAAAGAAAATTCTAAAAGAAGAAAATAAAGATGCAGCGTTTTTTATCTTTTATGATGACAACGGCAATTTCCGTTTTAGTTTAATCCGGGTTAACTTCCTTGGAACGAAAAGAGAGTTTACAGATTTTAAACGTTACACTTATTTTGTAAGCCCAAAGCAGACCAACAAAACCTTCATTAACCAAATCTCCAAATGTGATTTTAATAGTTTAGACAGTATTCAGGAGGCTTTTAGTGTTGAGCCGATTACAAAACAGTTCTACGAAAAGCTGCAGCGCTGGTATTTTTGGGCTATTAAAAATGTTGAATTTCCCAAAGATGCTGAAAAAGAAACAAACGGTCGCGAAGTTGCAATTATTAGACTTATCACCAGGCTTATGTTTATTTGGTTTATGAAAGTTCGTGAACTAATTCCTAACTCTCTTTTTGATGAAGAAAATATCAGCAAAATATTAAAAGATTTTCCCGCCAAAAACAGGGCGGACAAGTCAGCGGAAGAATCGACATATTACAAAGCTATTTTGCAAAATCTCTTTTTTGCCACTTTAAATACTAAACAGAACGAAAGAAAATTCCGCAGTGAAACAAGAGGAGCAAAAGGTTATAATCCGGATTTCGGCAACCACAATCTGTTTCGGTATCATAATTTATTTAGCAAGGTGGAATCTCTCAACAATTTGTTCAGCAAAATACCTTTTTTAAATGGCGGATTGTTTGAGTGCCTGGATTATAAAACCAAAGATAAAAATGAACGAAAATATATTGACGGGTTTACAGCTACTAAAGAGAATCAACCAAAAGTTCCTAATTTTCTTTTCTTTTCCAAAATTCAAAAAGTTGACATTAGTAGTTTCTTCGGGAAAGCGAACAAAACTTATGAAGTAGAAGGCTTAATAAATTTACTTAACAGCTACAATTTTACAATTGATGAAAACGAACCGGATGATATTGAAGTTGCACTTGACCCCGAACTGCTCGGTTCTATTTTTGAAAACTTGCTTGCAAGCTACAATCCCGAAACTGCAACTACCGCACGCAAAGCCACCGGAAGTTTTTATACGCCGCGCGAAATTGTTAATTATATGACCAACGAAAGTCTGAAACAATATTTAAGACAAAGTATTGGAATTGGAAGCATCTTGCTTCCGAACGAACCAAAGCATGATGATTTGTCGGTTCTAACTCCAAAGCAAAGGGAAACCCCAAAGCAGGATACGTTGGATACGTTGTTCGACAGCCATTCCGAAAATCCTTTTGATGAGCAGACAACTAAAGAGATAATTGATTTAATAAACAATTTACGAATAGTTGACCCCGCCGTTGGCTCAGGCGCTTTCCCGATGGCGATGCTGAATAAACTTGTTTTTATTCTCGGCAAACTTGACCCGGAAAACAAACACTGGAAGCAATCTCAAATTGATGGAGTTAAAAAATCTGTCAGCGATTCTGTTGTACAGCGTAAACTTATTGAGCAGATTGAAAGACAGTTTAAAGAGAAAAATGCCGATTACGGACGCAAACTTTTCCTAATTCGAAAATGTATTTACGGTGTGGATATTCAGCAAATTGCAGTGGAAATTGCCAAACTCCGTTTCTTTATCTCTTTGCTTGTTGATGAAAAAATTGACTTTGATAAACCGGAAAACAATTACGGAATTGAACCGCTGCCTAATCTTGATTTTAAACTGATGCAGGGCAACAGCTTGATTTCTACCTATGCCGGAATCGATTTTAACGACAAAAAAGAAGAAGAATCTGATAATCTTCTTTTTGATGAAAACGAACCTTACAAAAATCTTATTAAAGAATTTGAAGAACTAAAACACCAATACCAAAACGAAGTGGATAACCAAATTAAAAAAGAACTGCGAGATAAAATTGATAAAGCAATTATTGAAATATTTGAAGCAAAAATAAGTGAACACTTCCCCGAACTAAAGCGAATTGAAGAAAACGCAGAACTATTACCAAAAGAGGGACAGCGTAAAAAATATATTACCGAAGAAAAACAAAAACTTACTAAAAGACTTGGCTTTGATATTGAAAAAGATTTAACTGCCTACACCGAAGCAAGAAAGGAAAAAGACTTCTTTTTGTGGAATGTTTACTTTGCCGAAGTATTCTCTGAAAAAGCGCGCACTGAGCGAAGTCGAAGTGGCAGCCCTTCGACAAGCTCAGGACAAGGCTTTGATATTGTGATTGGGAATCCGCCGTATATTCAACTGCAAAAGGCAATAAACGGTAAACAAAAATTTGCCGACCTTTATAAAAATGAAAACTATAAAACATTTGAACGAACCGGAGATATTTACGCACTGTTTTATGAAAAGGGAATTAATATTTTAACCGAAAACGGATTGCTCTGCTACATTACTTCCAACAAATGGATGCGTGCAAATTACGGGAAATCTTTGCGGAAATTCTTTAGTGAAAACAGTCCTTTGAAATTAATTGATTTAGGCCCAGGTGTGTTTAACACCGCAACAGTTGACACAAACATTCTAATAATTGAAAAAGGTTTTCGTCAAAACCGAATGTTCAATATTAGCGAATTAGCGGCAAAAGAAATAAGCCGCGAATACGCGAATAAAAACTTAAAAGCCATTACGCTTACCGATAAAGACAAACTCAATAATTTAACCGGAAAGGATTTCACAATTTTAAAAGATTTGTCAGAAGAAAGTTGGATTATTCTTTCTTCCGAAGAACAAAAGATTAAACAAAAAATAGAACGTATCGGCACACCGCTTAAAGATTGGGATATAAATATTTATCGTGGAGTTCTTACCGGCTACAACGAAGCTTTTATTATTGACGGTAAAACAAAAGATAGGTTAATTGCTCAAGACCCTACATCGGCTGAAATTATAAAACCTATTTTACGGGGCAGAGATATTAAAAGATATAAAGCAGAGTTTGGGGATTTATGGTTGATTGCAACTTTTCCTGCATTCAATTTAAATATTGAAAATTATCATGCTGTTAAAGAATATCTTGAAAAATTTTTACCAAAAATTAAACAAAGCGGTGAAACATATATTGATGAAAATGAAGTGAAACAAAAAACACGTAAGAAAACAGGCAATAAGTGGTTTGAAACACAAGACCAAATTGCTTACCACAAAGAATTTGAGAAAGAGAAGATTGTGTATCCGAATATGGCTAGTGATTTATGTGCTTATTATGATAATAAAAATTATTTTACTAATCAAAAATGTTTTATTGTTACAACAAAAACTGAAAATTTAACACATTTGGCAATGTTTTTAAATTCAAAGTTGATAAACTATTATTTTAAAAAAAATATTGGAGCGACATTAGGCTTACAGGGATTTGAGATGTCAAAAGTGTTTATGCAAAACCTTCCCATTCCCAAAATCTCAAAATCCGAACAAAAACCCTTCGCAACCCTTGTCGATAAAATCATAGCCAAAAAAGCAGTTCGACAAAGCTCACTGCAAGAACTCGGCGAAGACACCACCGCCGAAGAGCGAGAAATAGATTTAATGGTTTACAAGCTGTATGAATTAACTTATGAAGAGGTAAAGATTGTTGAGCCCGCCTTCGCTTTAACAGAAAATGAGTATAATAAAGTGAGATTTTAATAAACAGCTTCGGCGTGTAAACCCGACTTTGGTTTAACAAAAGAAGAGTATGAGAATTATGAATGAAATAAAAACAATCATTTGTAAACCATTCGTGAATTCGCGGCTTCGTTTTTCCGCCACGAATTCTCGAATAAAAAAAGCAACAAAGCATTAAAGAAAATGCACAAAAGATATCTTTTTACAACAGCGAGTAAAACAGCCTGAATAAAGGGAAAGCGTGTATAAATAAATTTAATTTTGTAAATTATAAATATGGAAAAGTTTGAACAAATAGAAATTACAATATCCGGTTTTAGAGGCAACATTGAACTAACACCGGACAATTTCGATATTAAGGAAATAGTAGAATTAATTGAACAAACAGAAAGGTTACTTTTCCCGGGAGACAGAAAAGGTCGTCCTTTAATCAGTTATCGTCTCGAAGAAGGTTCCGTAAAAAACATATTTAAAACAAGCATTCAAACTGTTATTGGCATCAGCGCGGTTTTATTTCAAATTGGAACCGGGCAACAGATAGATTTTTTGGATGTAAATAGTGCAAAAGCAATAGAAACATTCCAAAAAATTGCCGTAGATAAAAATTATAAATTTGAAATTACAACTTCATTACCCGATTCTCCAAAGTTAAAAATTGATAAAAACACATTTTATTTTAGAACCACAGAAGAATGGGTGGATGCAGAATTTTATTTTTACGGTAAAATTACAAATGCCGGGGGAAAAGAAAAGGCTAACATTCATTTGTCATCTCAAGATTATGGTACACTAGTAATACAGACCCCGCAGGAATTTTTGGCAAAAACCGAAAAAAACATTTTATATAAATGGTTTGGAATTAGAGCAAAAGGGAAACAAAATACCGCAACCGGTGAAATTGATCAAAATAGTCTTCAGTTTATTGAGTTGCTGGATTATGAATCAGCTTATAAAGAAGAATATCTTAAGCGTCTTAGAAAAAAAGCGTCTAAATGGCTTACAAACATTGATCCTGACAAGTTGATGAACGATTTAAGAGGTTATGATGCCTGATGGTTGTTTGCTAGATACGAGTTTTTTTATTCGACTTTTAAATGAAAGAGATTCTTTGTTTAAAAATGCGGATGACTATTTTAGGTACCTCATTCAAAAGAAATTTCAACTATATATATCAACAATAAGCATTGCGGAATATTGTGTTTACGGTTCTGTTGAAGAATTACCCTTGAAAAATCTCTTGATCCTTCCATTTAATTTTAATCATGCTCTTCAATCCGGTTTATACGGAAAAGTTTTATATGATAAAAGAAAAGCCGGAAAACTAACTGTTAACGAACGACCTATCATTATAAACGATGCAAAACTTTTTGCACAAGCAGAGATTGAAAAAAATATTAAATATTTTGTTACTGCCGATACAAGAAGTTTTCTTCTTTATAATTCGATAAAAGAAAAAACAACAACAAATTTTGATTTTATTAATATTGAAACTTCTTATAATAAAATATTTGGTATTTTAGAACTTTAATATTCATTTCAATTTAAAAAGACTTAACAAAAGGCGTTTATTATTATCATAACTTTTGTATTCGTGCATTCGTTTTTCCGCCACGAATTCTCGAATAAATTTTAGAATAGGTATATTAACCAAAAGAAATAATTTGTGATATGCTAAAACTAACCGAAATAAATACAAATATTTTAGAATGGGCTTTAAACTATTCTGCTCAAGGAATAGAAGTGGAAACGAAATTTCCGAAGCTTAATAGTTGGCTTAAAAAAGATGATTTTCCAACAGTTAGGCAATTGGAAAAATTTGCAAAAGCTACTCGAGTGCCTTTCGGTTATTTCTTTTTAGAAAAAGAACCTGAAATCACACTGCCAATACCATTTTTTAGAACAATTAAAGAAGAGTATCCAACTACTTATTCTCCGGAGCTTATTGATGCCGTTAAGATTGTTGAGCAGCGAAGAATATGGTTAAGTGACTTTTTAATTCAGAGTGGTGCTGATAAATTTCCCTTTGTCGGCTCCGAGGAAAATAATTCCGATTACAGAGACATTGCAAAAAAGATAAAAAGCGTTTTAGGATTAAATGATCTGTGGGCAAGTAATCAATCCAAATGGGATGAAGCATTAAATTTCTTAATTGAAAAAATTGAGTCTATAGGCATAAATATTATACGAAACGGTGTAGTTGGGAATAACACTCATCGAAAATTGAATTTTCAAGAATTTAGAGGTTTCGCTTTAGTAGATGATTATGCTCCTTTTCTTTTTCTTAACGGAGCAGATTATAAATCCGCACAAATATTTACACTTGTACACGAACTTGCTCATATATGGCTTGGCAGCAGCGCTGTATTTGATCTTCGTCAAATGCTACCGGCAGAAGACAAAACGGAAATATTATGTAATAAAGTTGCAGCAGAATTTTTAGTACCGGAAAAACAACTAAGAGAAAATTGGAAAAGTTTTCAAAATGCAGACGATTTCTACCAATCTATTGCTAAATTCTTTAAAGTTAGTAAAATAGTTGCTGCACGTAGGTTGCTGGATTTAGATTATATCAACAAACAAGAATTTTTTGACTTTTACAGTGAATATATAGCAAGTATTCCAAAAGGGAAAAAAGAAAAAGGTGGCGGCAATTATTATAATACTCAACCATTACGAATTGGCAAGCGATTTGCCAATGTTGTAATTACTGCAACAAAAAGAGGTACACTTCTGTACAGAGACGCTTACCGACTTACCGGCTTAACAGCAAGTACTTTCAACGAATTTGAGAATAAATTCTATAAAGCATAATGATCGAAGAGGGTACAAAATATATTCTTGATTCAAACGTTTTTATTGAAGCTCATCGCCGGTATTACTCATTTGATATAGCCCCAAGTTTTTGGAGGTTTTTAATTGATAAAGCCAAAGCAAATAAAATTATTAGTGTAGATAGAGTCTATACAGAGTTAACCAGGGGGAAAGATAAACTTGCTGAATGGATAGAAAAAGAATTTAATTTTGCTTTTATTGAAACAAAAAATGATTCTGAAATTTTAATCAAATATGCCGAATTGATGAATTGGACAAATTCTCAAACTCAATATTTACAAAGTGCGAAAGATGAATTTGCTCAAGTTGAAAATGCTGACCCTTGGATTATTGCAACGGCAATGGTTAATAATTTAATAATTGTTACGCATGAAGTTTTAGATTCTACAATAAAAAAGAAAATACCTATCCCGAACGTCTGTAAAGACTTTAATATCGATTCTATAAATACTTTTAAATTGTTGAGAGAATTAAATTTTAAATTTGGTTAATATTACCATACGTGTAATTATAAACCCTAATTATTAGGTCTTTTTGATTCATAATTGGTAATAATAATTTATGTAACTCTTATGAGAAATAATTTTATAACAAACACAGAAAAAACAATATCTTTAAAAGACCGCTTGCAAAAACTTATAAGCGCCAGCAGCGAGTTAAAGTTTCTTGTAGGATTCTTTTATTTTTCCGGATGGCAAGAAATTTATAAAGAGTTGCTAAAAAATGATAATGTAAAACTGAAAATTCTTGTTGGACTTCAGGTTGATAAATATTTATCGGGAATTGTTGAAGTTGAAAACAAAGACGATAGTTTAAGCAGAGAAGAACACTTTACGCAGTTTATAAAATCTCTTGGGTATGCAATTAACAATGCCGAAATGGATAATGAGGAGTTTTATAATCAAGTAGAGTTTTTTATTAAACTTCTTGAAGAAGAAAGACTGGTAATTAAAAAAACGCTTAATCCGAATCACGCAAAGGTTTATCTCTTTAAATTAGACAGCCAATTTCAAGACCTACTTAATATAAACGGGCAATTTATAACAGGCAGCAGTAATTTAACCAAAGCAGGTTTGCGAAATCAGGAAGAATTTAATGTAGAAATTAGAGATTACGGTTTTGAAACAGCAGAAAATTATTTTGACGAGTTGTGGAACAAAGCAATTCCAATAACAGAAGCGCCAAATGGTAAGAAAATCATCCTTGATTTTCTAAAAAACAAAACACAAACATCCTTAATAACACCTTACGAAGCTTATGCCTATATCTTAAAGACCTATATTGAATTGTACGAGAGCAAAAAAATAAATCCTTATTTCGACCGTATTCTTGAAGAAACCGGTTTTGAAAAGTACGCCTATCAAATAGATGCGGTAAATCAGGCATTAAATGTTATTGATACCTATAACGGAGTAATAATTGCAGATGTTGTTGGTCTCGGTAAATCGGTTATTGCTTCACTAATTGCAAATCAACTTGGGAAAAGAGGCTTAATTCTTTGTCCACCCGGATTGATAGGTGATAGAAAAGAGAGTTCCGGCTGGTGGGAATACAAAAATAAATTCAAATTGTATTCTTTGGATATTGCAAGTTCCGGTAACCTTGAAGCGGAAGCCGAATCAATAAGAAAAAACAATACGGAATATGAAATTATAATTGTTGATGAAGCACATCGTTTTCGCAACCAGGATACTTCAGCCTATGAAGCGCTCGCAGATATTTGCAGAGGAAAGATAGTAATATTATTAACAGCAACACCTTTTAATAATTCGCCGGCAGATATTTTTTCGCTGCTTAAGCTATTTATTATTCCCGGACAATCGGGCATTACAATTGAACCCGATTTGGAAGGACGTTTTCATTCTTATAATTATCGTTTTAAAAATCTCTCCTTTATCCTAAAGAATCATAATTCGGTAAATGCGGGAAAAAGAACAAAAGCGGAAAAACTCTATACCAAAATGTTTGGTCTAAAATTACCGATTGATATTTCTATTGTAAAAGAAAATGTAAGTGAAATGGCAAGCGATATTAAAAATGTTATTACGCCGGTAATTATAAGACGAAACAGATTAGACCTTAAAACCGATTTTGAATATAAAAAAGAGATACAAAATCTTTCGGAAATTAAAGACCCTAAAGAATTGTTTTATAAATTGAATAAGGAACAATCGGAATTTTACGACAGAATAATAGAAATATATTTTAGTGAAGACGGCATATTTAAAGGTGCTATTTATCGACCTTTTGAATATGAAACCAAACCAAAAAAGAAAAAGGACGAAGAAGCAAACAGAACCTACCTGCAGCAGCGTAATTTATTCGATTTTATGCGGCGACTGTTGGTAAAACGGTTTGAAAGTTCTTTTGGCGCTTTTGATAAAAGTATTGAAAGGTTTTTACGGACCCATAAAATGGTCAGATCGTTTATCGAAAGTTCGGGAAAATATGTTTTAGACCGTAAGGTGATTGATTCTATCTATAACGAAGATAACGGTGCCGATGATTTTACACTTAAAGCTATTGAAGAAGCATTGGAAGAATTTAGAAAAAATGCCGAAGGTAAAACATCACCAAAGCATACTAAAATTTATGAAATTGATAAGTTTGAATTTAAAGATAAATTTTTACGGGATATTGATAATGATATAAAGCTATTTGAACAAATTAAAAAAGAAATTTCAGAATTGGATTTGGTTGCAAACGATCCGAAACGTAAAGAAGTATTAAAAAATGTAAAAAAAGTTTTAAGAACAGAAAAAAATCCGAAAAGAAAAATAATAATCTTTACCGAGTATGCTGATACAGTTTCCCATTTAAAAGACTATTTCAAGAATAATCTAGGAAGAGTATTATTCTGTGATGGTAGTATTACAAAAAAATTTGCAATTGAATTGGATACTAATTTTAATGCAAGATACGAAGAACAAAAAGATGATTACGATGTTTTGATTACCAGCGATAAACTTTCAGAAGGTGTAAACCTAAACCGTGCCGGATTAATAATAAACTATGATATTCCCTGGAATCCTACACGAGTAATTCAGCGAGTAGGTCGTATAAGTAGAATCGGGACAAAAGTATTTGATGAACTTTTTATTTACAATCTTTTTCCCACCGAGCAGGGTGCAAATCAAGTTAAAATAAGAGAAATTGCACAGCAAAAAATGTTTTTAATTCATAATGCACTTGGCGAAGATGCCAAAATATTTGACCCTGATGAAGAACCAACTGCAAGTGGCTTGTTTAAAAAAATCAATTCAAACCCCGAAGAAGATGAAGATTTGAATATTGTAACCATTGTAAGAAACGAATTTAATAAAATTAAAAAAGATCATCCCGAAGTAATAGAAAGAGTAAAAGAATTACCAAACAGAACAAAAACAGCAAAACTCTTTTTAGAAAATAATACAGTTGTTTTCAGGAAAAAAGGAATGGCGTTATTTTCTTTGACAGCCAATTATGAAGGTGGAAAAATTAAAATTTCCGAGAAAAACTTTCAAGAACTTTTTAATTTTGTAAAATGTTCTTTTGATGAAGAAAGGCTCCCGTTAAGTAAACAATTCTGGAAATCTTACGAAAAAATTAAAGAATATAAACCACAATATAAGTCAGGCAGTTCTGAACTTGCCACAGAAAAAAAAGCATCAAATAGTTTAAAATCATTATTGAAGCAAAAGAGTGATGAATTAAATCAAACACATATTTCCTTTATTGATACTCTGTTAAAAGATATAAAACGTTACAAAACGCTATCAACAAATACATTAAGAAAACTTGTTTTACCGGACAAGACAAGTAAAGAGCCATACGATGAACTAATCCAAAATATTGAAAATTTAAGAAGAAAAATCGGCAGTAATTATTTGGAAATAATTCTTAAAAGGGCAACAAACATTGAAGATGATATCATCATTGCTGTAGAAAATAAAATAAAAGAAGAATACAGTGCATAACAAAAATTATAAGCAATCCCGAAAAGAGTCGGAACCGCTCATAGCAAGTTCGTTACTAACAAAGTAAAGAAGAAATATAGTATTTTAAAAGTTGATAAAATATGAATACAAATCAAGAGATAGATTTATCCATTCGTAGAAGAAGATATTATAGTGAAGATTGCGACTTAAATTCTTGTCCGGAATGTCATTCATCATTAATAGAAAAAGGATGTACGATATTATTAACTGTTAAATCTGACTCAGACGAAGGTGAATTTATGACAAATCTTTCGGGAAATCATTTTTGTAACAATTTGTATAGTCCTGAAATAGGTTGACTAAAATAACAAAAAAAAGTCAACTAAAAGAAGGACAAAAAGAATGGAAAAGAAAAAAGAAAAAGGTAACTTTTTTAAACCCAGTGAAACATTTAAGCTTCAAGTAATCCAAGAAGTGTTAGAAGGAAAGAGAACCAAAGAACAAGCGAGGCGTTTTTATGGAATAAAAGGCAAAAGTGCTATATTAGAATGGACAAGAAACTATAGTGGCGAAAAAGGATATGGAAGAGGAGGAAAAGCATTGAGTTTCAAAGAAAAGCCAAACAACAAGCTAATCAAAGAGCAAGCATCTCGCATCTTAGAGTTAGAAGAAGCTTTACGGATAGAGCAGTTGCGAGTAGCTCTAAGCAATAAAATGATAGATATAGCAGAAGCAGAGTTTGGGATACAAATAAGAAAAAAGTCTGGAGCCAAACGATCCAAAATGTAAAAGCAGAAAAAGGGAACACAGTTAGAATAACCGAACTCTGTGGATTGTTTGGCAAAACAAAACAAGGATATTACAAACAAATAAATAAAATAGAACAAAAAAGCATAGAAAAATATTTGGTATTGGAAATGATAAAAGAAAAGCGAAAGTTATGGAAAAGAGGAAGCGGTAGAAACTTACACGCATCGTTACAGAAAGAATTTAAGAAACATAATATAAAACTCGGCAGGGATAAATTCTTTGATTTATTACGTGATAATGGACTTCTTATGAGTAAAAGACAAAGAAGGACAAGGACGACATTTAGTTATCATCATTATCACAAGTATCCAAACATTATAAAGGATATAGTAATTGATAGACCAAACCAAGTAATAGTAACGGATATTACTTATCTCTGGATAGAAGATGTAGAAAACTTTGCATACTTATTTTTAATAACCGATATGTATTCAAGAAAGATAATAGGCTATTGTTTAAGTCAAGATATGAAAACAAAATCCAGTTTAGTAGCCTTAAAGATGGCTCTAAAGAATATGAGAGATACAATAGGTTGTATTCATCATTCTGATAGAGGAGTTCAATATTGTAGTCATCAGTACACTAATTATCTGAAAAGACATAAAATGCTTATCAGTATGACAGAAAATGGAGACCCGTTAGAAAATCCAATTGCCGAGAGAGTAAACAGAACAATAAAGGAAGAATTTACTTTGCAGAAACAAATAAGTTTTTCAAGTTTTAACGTGGCAAAAAAACAAATAAATAAGATTATTGATTTTTACAATAATGAACGACCACATAGAAGTATTGAGATGCTTACTCCTTCGGTGGCTTACAAGTTAGAAGGTACTCTGAAAAGGATGTGGAAAGCTTATTACCCAACAAGCAGCAGACAGATGGAAATTATTGAAAATCTCATAAATGAAAAAGAGACTCAGAATGCTTAAATCGATAGTTATCAACATATTAACAAAAAAGAAAAAAAAGTAGCAAAAAAAAAGAAAAAACAATTATTATTACTAATATTTACTTATATTTTTTTATGAACATAGTTATTAACATTTTTAAGTAAAAAGAGTCAACCTTATTCAGGACACTTCAGTTTGAGATTCTGACCTTCGTCAGAATGACGGGAAGAAAACACACACCCGTCATGCTGATCCGT
>CAJXGP010000012.1 GCA_913053915.1 uncultured Ignavibacteriales bacterium
TGTACTGTTAATTTTTCAATATAAATCCCTTTTTGGTTCCGGCTTGTCCAGGTTAAGAATTAGAAAACTTGATCATTTTTAAAAATAAGGGTCAAGTACCCAACGTAACAAAGCAATTACCAAAATTATAACACCGTCAACTTTTGTAAGTTTCCATTTTCTTCTCATTAAAAAGAATGTAACAACTAAGGCACCTAGCATAACAATTACACTAATATAATCGTGATGAGTAATTTTTAAAGGATTCAATATTGAAGCGGTGCCTAAAACACCGAGCTGATTAAAAATATCGCTTCCAATTAAATTACCTATAGATATTCCTTGTTTTCCCTTAGAAATTGCCACAAGCGATGTTGCCAATTCGGGCAAAGACGTACCGCCGGCAACAACGGTAATTCCAATTAACCATTCGGATACGTTAAGCATTCGGGCAATAGCGGAAGCCGATTCTACAAAATATTGTGCACTTATAATAATTAATCCCACACCAATTATGAATTTAGGAATAATCCACCATTTAAGTTTTATGTCGGATCTTTTTTCACCATTATTTTTCTTTGTTTTTATGAGTTTTGTTAAATATACGATTAAAGCAATAAGTAATAATACCCCTTCTAATCGTGAAAGCTGCATATCAATAAAAAAGACAACTAGTAAAAGACTGGCACCAATCAAAAAAGTAAAATCCCTGTATAATATTTCTTTTGTTATTTTAACGGTTGCAAAAAGGGTAACTAAACCGAGTATAAAACCGAGGTTAAAAATATTTGATCCGACAATATTTCCTACCGAAATTGCAGGTCTGTTGGTTAAAGCGGCAGAAACCGAAACTGCAAATTCAGGCAACGAAGTAGCAATTGCAATCACAGTTAATCCAACTACTAATTCCGATAAACCTAATTTACGTGCAATATTTGAGGCGGAATCGACAACCAAATCTGCGCCGGTCCATAGACCTAAACCGCATAATACAATGATGATTGAATCAATAAGTGGAGACATAGTTCTCAAAATTTATAAAAGAATCTTCAATTATAAATAATCGGCAACAATAATCAAAAATGAAAAACGCTGTATTTTTTATTGATTAGTAACGGTATGCTAAAACAATAGAATAACAAACTGCCGTTTTTAAGAAATACCTACCGGCAAAAAACAGGATTATTTACAAATGCAGATTTTATTCATGGTTGAAGAAATCTATAAGGCTTCAATTATTAAAGTATATTAACTCTATAACACAACTTCGTTTTGTTACCATTCTGCGTGTCCAAAAGATGTGAAAATCCTTTCGTTTTTGAGGTAAAATTGAGAATCAAGCAATAAATTTGGCGCTCCGGTAATTCCTTACCGACAAAGGTATAAAATTACCGGGCTATAGATGCTGAATATCCCATTTAACTGAATTTTTTCATGTCATTTTCGAAAGAATGCGGAAATTATCTTTAACATTTTTCCAATCATTTCGAACGAAGTTGAAAATCTCCTGTCAACAAAGGAATACCGTAAAATTCCTTTAAAATACACGTCTTTATTTTCTCATTAATTTACGCCAATGAGTAAAAAGCTCGTTAAATTGTTTTTTATAAACTGAAAATAACTCTCTCTGACCCTGAGTAGGAGCAGCATCGGCAGCTTGAACAATAGTTGCTAAACCTGATAACCCACTTATTACGGAAGACAAACTAGGATGTCCTTTATTCGACAGAGCAGAGAGAGAATCATAAATTGCCTGAGAGAATTTTTCCTTCTGTTTCTTCAACATTTTCCCTATTGTCCTGTGTAAAGAAAAAGCTTTGTTCAATTCTCCATTTACCGTTAAAGCTAATTTTAATTGTTCCCTCAGAGCTAAGGAAGATATATGTACCCGTGGGTCTTCTTTTACCACAAGCTTTTTAGTATAATTTTTACCGTCAACAGTTAAAATAATTTTATAGATACCCGGTAAAACTAAGGGACCTTCCGGAATAACGGGAGTACTCTGGCCCCATACTGCCGCAATCGAATATCTGTAACGAAGTACGTCAGGCCGCGGGTAACGGAGATTCCAAACAAATCTATGCATACCGGATTTAGATGATAATTTTTGCGGTTTTTCTATCCATCCCTTTTCAAAGTACCTATCGGTATTCAATTTTTTTTGTACTTCATTACCGGCAAAGCTACGTATAACACGCCCTTTTGCATCCAATATAGTTAGCTTAATAGAAGAGTTATTCTTCAACCGGTAATCAATAATAGCACCGGTAGGTGGATTTTTACCAAGCGAAGTTGAAGGCGGCCAGGGTGTATCATGATTCTCATTTGCGCGTAGCCTCCAAGCAATTGCAGGTGTAAAAAGATATACAGATTTTTTTGCAACTTCCGGGTTAATTTCCCGTAAAGGTTCAATATCATCAAGCACCCAAATACCCCGTCCTTGTGTACCGGCAACCAAATCGTTTCCATGTATTAAGATGTCTCTTACGGAAGTTGTAGGTAAATTTAAGGTGAGTGACTGCCAATCAGATCCATCATTGAACGAAACATAAACGCTTCTATTAGTACTTGCAAACAAAAGTCCTTTCTTCACCGGATCAGATACAACGGAATTTACATATTCATCATTAGGCAGCCCTTTCGTAATTGTTTGCCATGATTTGCCACCGTCGGTAGTTTTAATAATTAAAGGTTTAAATTTACCTATACGATGAGTATTAACCGCCGCATAAGCAATATTTTTTGAGAAGACCGAAGGTGAAATTGCATCGATCCTGCCCCAAACCGGAATAGAAGATGGAGTAACATTTTGCCAATGTTTTCCTCCGTCATCAGTCTTTTGAATTATCCCGTCATCCGTACCGACCCATATTAAATTTTGATCTATCGGAGAAGGAGCAATACTGAATATCACGCCGAAACCACAGTCACGAGCTTGGACTAAATCAGGGTTATCGCAATTGACTGCATTCTTTTTTTTACCTGAAAGGTCTGGGCTTATTCTCTTCCAATGATCACCATTATCAACGGATTTGAATAAATATTGATTTGCAAAATAGAGAGGATAAGGTTTGATATGAGAAAATGCAAGCGGTGTAATCCACGTATATCTATATTTAACCGTATTAGGCTTTGCACCGTAAGTTGAAACAGGCCAGGGTGAAACCTGAGCTACTTGACGAGTAATTTCATTAAAGCGGGATACAGGTCCGCCAAGTCCGCTGCCGAAAACCAAATTAGGATTGCCTGGTTTCGGAACTTCATAATCTCTTTCATCGCCACCAACCGGATGCCAGTCGCGCAGATCAATTACGCCGTAGGGACCTCTGCTTAATATTCCTACAGTACCGTTATCTTGTTGACCGCTGTAAATTCTATAAGGAAATTGATCATCAACTTCAATATGGTAGAACTGTCCTGTCGGTTGATTATACCAGCTAGACCAGCTTTTCCCGTTATTAACCGTTACAACACTGCCTTGATCGGAAGCAGTAATCATGTGAGTAGGGTCTTTAGGATTAATCCATAAGAAATGATAATCGTCTCCACCCGGAGACCCTTTAAAAAACCTGAATGTTTTACCGCCGTCCGTTGAACGATGAATGGAACGATCCATAACATACACAATATTAGGATTGCGAGGATCAACAGTAATACGGCTAAAGTAAGAATTAGCGAGAGACGGATCGGCATTTATAAGTTTCCATGTTTTCCCGGAATTGTCGGAACGATATAAGCCATTTTTCCCTTTAGTAGTTATAATTGTAGCATAAACAATTTTACCATTACTGCCGGGCGCAACGGCTAAACCGATCCTTCCGTAATTTCCTGCCGGAAGACCGTGCCCGGTTAATTTTTTCCAATGCTCACCTCCATCATCACTTTTATAGATCCCTGAACCTGGACCCGTTTGACTTAAATAATAATCGAGCCATGGGTGCATTCGCATTTGCCACATAGACGCAAAAATAATTGACGGAGCCTTCGGATCTGCAGCAAGATCAACTGCACCGGTATTATTATCTACATATAAAACCTTTCTCCAACTTTTACCACCGTCTTTCGTAAGATATACTCCACGTTCCGAATTCGGCTCAAATGCATGTCCCATTGCCGCTACCAACACCCTTTGAGCATTTTTGGGATCAATAAGAATCCTACCGATATGACGAGTTTTTTTTAGTCCTACATTCTTCCATGTTTTACCGCCGTTTTCCGTTTTATAAATACCGTTACCGGCAAGCATATCGTATCGAAGCGCAACTTGCCCGGTACCGACATAAATTATCTTGGGATTTGACGGGGCAATTGCGAGAGCGCCGACTGAAGATGCTTCTTTTTGCTGCATCAAGGAATGCCAAGTCCTTCCTGCATCATCAGTCTTCCAAACCCCTCCTCCGGCAGAGCCAAAATAAAAAGTATTCGGTTCATCCGGGACTCCTTCCGCCATCGTTGCCCATCCAGCCCGGTAAGGACCGACTAATCGCCACTTTAATCCGGAATAGATTTGATTCGGAATATTTTGGGCTTCAAGATTTATTCCTGCACTTACTAATAGCGAAAGAAATACAACCAAAATTAAATTTTTAAGTTTCAATTTCTTTTCCCTCCTAATTATTATTTGTAAAAATTGAATTTGCTCTAAAAAGTATACCTGAATGAACCGTTAAAAACCGCCTCAAAAAGATCATTGTAAATTCAAACGAATTTATAAACAAATTTTAAGGAATAATTTTTCAGGTAAATCAGTAATATTTTATAATGATGATTAATAATCACCTAACGCGGTAAACCGCAAATTTAGAAATTACGTTTAAACTATTGCATTTTTTTAATTTCTAATTGACCTAATTGATCTAATTTCTAATTAAATAACAATTCACAATAACCAATAAAACAAACCATCTATCTGCTGCCACCGACCACTCGGTGGCTGACGTTCCAACTAAAGATTAAAAACAATAAACAGTAAAAAATATTTTGACATAAAAAACAAAAATATTATTGGGGATACTATACTCCGGTGTTTTATTTTAGATTCGGAAATTTAATTTTTTTAATTGTTTCTATTGGAATTTTTAACAGAGGAAATCCCTTTTCATTTATAAGTTCATTTAATTCTTTTATGTCGGTTCCATTCAACTGCTTCCAACTATTTTCCGCTTTAAGAAGCTCTTGATTCTTAATATTAAATGCAGCAATCATTTGTTCGGTAGGTTGCCGGTCGGCGCTTAATACCGTTGATTCCAAGTTGGCTATTCCTAAAGCGTTTACTGTGTTGTAGAGCCTTTTAGTTTTATCTCCAAGTATTTTTAATTTGCTCTTAATGTTTGTTCCGGTATTTCGATTCTTTTGTAAGCTGATTAATTGATTATTAAAAGTATCAATACCTTTTTGAAGCGACAACTGATTTGCAGCAGCATTCCAAATTTTAAGAGCCAGGTTTAATTGAAAAGATAATTCCTCTTTTGAAATTTTTACGCGCGGGTCCATTACAACCTTAAAAGTTTGAGAATAAGATTTATTATCAACGATAAGTTTAACAATATAATTCCCGGGCAATACAAAAGGACCTTGAGGTTCTCTTACCGTACCTTTACCGGCAATTGCAGCCATACTATAATAATGATATTTAGTGGGTAAAGGTGGATATCTCAAGTCCCAAACAAACCGGTTTAATCCTCGATGTACAGTTAACGGATGAAATTCCGGTAGCCATTGAGTCATAAAATAAGGTTGTGAAGCAATAGGTTGCGGTTTTTTTTCACTGGAAAATTTTCTTATCAAATTACCATTCTGATCAAATATTTTCAGTACTACCGGAGATTCCGGTTTGGTTAAAAGATAATAATCAATAATTGCACCGCTCGGAGGATTTTCACCATGTGGGAATTCGGGAGGAAGCGGGGTATCATGATTCTCGCTTCGTCTAATTCGTATAGCCGTTTCGGGTTTAAAAAGAAATGCATTTCCGGTAAAAGCTTTTTTATTCATTTGCCTCAAAGATGTTATATCATCCAAAATCCAAAAGGCTCTGCCATGAGTAGCAGCAATAAGATCATTATCATGGATATCTAAATCCCGTATGGAAACAGTCGGTAAATTAAGTTTCAACGACTGCCAATGTTCCCCGTTGTCAAATGAAACATATACACCGGTTTCCGTACCTGCAAAAAGTAATCCCTTTTTATATGGGTCAGCGCGTACTACACGTACAAAAGTATTCCTAGGTATACCATTGTCAATACGAATCCAGTGTTTTCCGTAATCTTTTGTCCAATAAATATAAGGCGTAAAATCATTCAATCTATGTCTATCTACGGCTGCATAGGCAGCCTTTGCATCAAAAGGAGAAGCATCAATCGTACTAATTTTACTCCACGGTGTAAGTTCGGGAGGAGTAACATTCCGCCAGTTTTTACCGCCATCTTTCGTTAATTGAATTAGACCGTTATCGGTACCTACCCATATAATCTTATTTCTAATAGGAGAAAATGCCATAGAATAAATTACGCCCCACCCAATGTGTGCAGCACTATGGGCGGATAAACCTACGTTATTTTTACTATGTAAATTTGCACGCGTTAAATCAGGGCTTACCGCCTTCCAATGTAAACCGCCGTCTGTAGTTTTCAACAACATTTGAGCGCCGTAATAAAGGGAATTTTGATTATGAGGATCGAAAGCAAGTGGTGAAGTCCACGTAAAACGATATTTACGCTGCGGTATAGATTGTCCCCGTGGAGATAGCAACCAAGGAGAAACAACCTGAGTTTGTCCGGTTATACGATTAAATCTGAATAAACCGCCATAGGTACTTCCTCCAAAAACAATATTAGGATTCTTAGGATCGGGTGCAATATAACCGCTCTCACCGCCATTTATCGAGTACCAGTCTCTGAAAGTAATCAGTCCATAATCGCTTCTGCTGGTGATTGAAACTGTACCTGCATCTTGTTGAGAGCCGTAAACCCTGTAGGGGAATTGATTATCAGTTGTAACATGATAAAACTGAGCGGTAGGTTGATTATACCAACTGCTCCATGTTAATCCGTTATCTAAACTAATTGAAGTACCTTGATCACCGGCTACTATTAAGTGGCGGTCATTTTTAGGATCAATCCATAGATAATGATAATCATCACCACCCGGCGAGCCTTTTATTGCAGTAAAAGTTTTACCCCCATTAACCGATCTAAATAATGATCGGTCGGGTATATAGATAATTTTAGGATTTTTAGGATCAATAAATATCCTTCCGAAATACCACATCCGGGTAATTATATTATGGTTATTATTGATAAACCGCCAATGATTACCTCCATCATTCGAATAATATAACCCCGAACCTCTGCGCAGCGCTTCAATAAGTGCATAAACTTTTTTCCCATGAGAACCTTGGACAACAGAAACACCTATTCTTCCAAAAGGACCATCGGGTAAACCTTGAGTACCAATTTTCGCCCAAGTTTTACCTTCATCGGTTGATTTATATATTCCGCTATTATTTCCTTCTACCGGAGGATATTGACTCCATGGTGTACGGTAAGCCTGCCATAATGAAGCAAAAATAATTTTCGAATCATTGACGTCCCATGAAAGATCAATCGCACCGGTTTTATCATTCACATATAACACTTTTTCCCATGATTTTCCCCCATCGGTTGTTTTGAATACTCCACGTTCTTTGTTTGGTGCATAGGCGCGGCCAAATGCAGCTACTAATACAACATCAGGATTTTTTGGATCGATTAGAATTTTACCAATATGGCGTGTATCCTTTAAACCGACATACTTCCACTTTACACCGCCGTCAATCGATTTAAAAACACCTCCACCGTAAGTAATGTCGGAACGCATATCCGCTTCGCCTGTTCCTACGTAAATAATTTTCGGATTAGATGATGATATCGCTAATGCCCCAATGGAAGGATTTATTTGACCGTCTGAAATTGGTTTCCATGTAACACCGGCATTTGTTGTTTTCCAAACACCGCCGTCAACCGAGCCGAAATAAAATGTTGCCGGATCGCCGGGAATTCCAGCGGCTGCTAAAGCACGACCAGCACGAAAAGGTCCAATGAGCCGCCATCTCATTCCATTATTTGCACTATCGGAAATCAGCGATGTTTGCTCCAACTTTTCAACGGAAGTTTGAGCAAACTCCGGCTCTTCCGGAAATATTATTATAAAGATCATTAATACAAAAATAATGTAAGAACGTATCATAATTCACTCCTTAGTTCTTTCCTCTACCCCATCAATAAGTAAACAATATAAAACCTTAATTATGGATTACCTTATTTGAAAATAATTATTCAATATGAAATAATGTGTGTCGAAAACCAATTTATAATATAATTTTTTGAGAAGTTACTCATAAAAAAAGAATATTCCACATTTTTGCCGGATTATTTTTATACATGCAATGATTTACATCACTAATTTTAAATGCTTAAAAGAATCTGCTCTGAAATTTTTAACTGCAATTCAAATAATAATTTTTTTCTACAAAAAGGTAAGATAGATATCATATCAATATAAACATAGTATTACAAGGCTGAAATTGCAAATTAGATTTAGTTCAAAAAACTTTAACTTTTAATTTCACTATTATATTACATATAACAAAATATTCTCTGTTAAGCCAGAAATTTCTCAACCGTTCCGTTCTTTCGAAATTACATATCTTTTTATATCCTTTTCAGTTCTACCGGAGTGAAAAACTTCTCATTCCCATTTTTACAGTCTTATTAACGAAATAATTTTTTTATAAAATTTTATTTCTTTCCGTAGTTAAGTTTTCTTTTTATATTTAGTAGTCTAATTCATTAAGTTGTAGTTTACATCAAATCTTTTAATAATGGCGGTCATTCGATATTTACCCCTTATTAACAATCAGATATTAAAATTACTCTCAAGAATTTTTAAAGCAGACTAATGATTTTATTTTTTTCGATTTTTTTCGCAGTTTACGGAACAATAAATTATTACATATTTATTCGAGGATGGCAAGCATTGGCTGCATTGCCGCATCTTCGGATTTATTATTTAATAATATTTTTAATTGCATCCCTTTCCTACTTAACCGCAAAGTTTTTAGATAAGTTTTTAACACCTTTACTATATGATGCTTTATTGTGGGTCGGTTCGTTTTGGTTCTCTTTTATGATCTATTTTCTTATTTCCATCTTTCTGATTGATATAAGTAGGTTTATCAACGGACAGTTAAATATATTGCCCGGGATTATAAATCAACATTATGAAATTACAAAATTGATCTTGTTTTTTGTTGTAATTTTTATTGTCGGTATAATTAACATTGCCGGTTACATTAATACTAGAAATCCTGTAATAAGAACCTTGCCGTTACAAATTCAAAAAAAGGAATCCACTATAGATAAATTAAATGTTGCTTTAATTTCCGATGTTCATATCTCCCCCGTTAATGACGGAAAACTTCTTTCTAAAATTGTAAATAAAATTAATGAATTAAAACCTGATATAGTATTAATAGCCGGTGATCTTGTGGATGATAAAGCAAGGATTTTAAAAGAAAGAAATATCGGGCGTTCACTTAGAAAAATTAAAAGTAAATTCGGTGTTTACGGAATTACCGGAAATCATGAGTTTATTAACGGTATCGAAAATACTGTACAATATGCAAGAGAATTGGGTGTTCATGTATTACGTGATTCATCTGTAAAAATTGAAAATCTTTTCTATTTGATAGGACGAGATGATCGAAGTAAAAAACAATTTACCGGAAAAGACAGAAAATCCTTAAATGAATTGATGAACGATGTTGATAAAGGTTTACCTATTATTTTGATGGATCACACCCCACTCAGCTTAGAAAAAGCGCAAAATAACGGGATTGACTTACAACTTTCCGGTCATACTCATCATGGACAATTCTTCCCGGTCAATTTAATAACCAGCTTAATATATGAATTAAGTTGGGGCTATATGAAAAAAAATAATACTCAATATTATGTTAGCTGTGGAGTGGGTACATGGGGTCCAACTGTAAGAAACGTAAGTAAACCCGAAATAGTGAATCTGAAAATAAAATTTGTTAATTGAACTCAAATTACATGTGAGTTTTCTCTAAAAAGCCGGTATTTATATAAATAAATTGCAACAAAAACGGATGAATATTTATTAGAGGGTAAACATAATTATTGCTATTTCAATTTGTGTCTTATTATCTCATCAAGATAAGAATGAAATTTTTGAGGTAGATTTTTATATTTTGAACTGAACTTTAGTTTAGCTTGTTCAAAATTAGTCGTATCCAGTTTTAGAATATCATTCTCAATATTCTTAAGAAATAATTTAAGTTTTGCTCTAACTCTCTTTTTACTTAAATCGATAGTATTCCCGGCAATTATCCTCACTGCCTTTTCTTCATCAAAGCCACTCTCGATATATGCTTTTAACGAACGGCCTCTAAAGTTTTCGGAAATCATTGTACGGCTTATATTACCAAGCTCTACCGCCGTTTCGGAAATAGAAGAATGTGAAAAATTCTTACTTCGTAATGTTTCGATAACTACATCATCAAAGTTTATCATTGAACCTTTTACAATTTCATCAGGTAAATCGGAAAGATGGACTAAATTTCTACCTGCAGATTTAGCAAATATGGAAGCCCTTTTTATAACTGCTTCAAGCTCCCGGATATTTCCTTTCCACTTATAATTCTGAAGAGCGTTCACAACGGCTTTCGATAATATTAATCCGGCAGATTCATTAGAAAGGAAATAATGAGCTAGTATCTCAATATCTTCCTTTCTGTCTCTTAACGGAGGAAGTTCTATTTTAATTACATTTAAACGGTAATATAAATCTTCTCTAAATCTTTTTTCTTTAACTTCCTTTTCCAGATTTTTATTTGTTGCGGCAATAATTTTTACATTCACATGGGATGTTTTCGAGCTGCCGACCTTTTCAAAATCGCCTGATTGAATAACACGCAGGAGCTTGACTTGAAAATTCTCGGAGGTTTCGCCTATTTCGTCGAGAAAAATAGTCCCTTTATCGGCAGCTTCAAACCTTCCGACTTTATCCGTAACGGCTCCTGTAAAAGCTCCTTTAACATGTCCGAATAATTCGCTTTCTAAAAGAGTATCGGAAAGCGCCCCGCAATTGACAACTATAAATTTTAGATCTTTTCGACCGTTCAACGCATGTACTGCATGTGCGATCAGTTCTTTACCTGTTCCGCTTTCGCCGAGAATTAAGATATTTGCATCTTCCGGAGCAGTCTTTTTTACCAGCTCAATTACATTAGCCATCGATTTAGATTTATAAACAATACCATAAAAATTATTTAATTTTCCTATTTTACCCGATTCAAGCGGTATTTTATCATCCCCATCCTTTTTGAGCTTTGATATCTCAGATTTTAGTGTTTTTATTTTACTAATCAGCAATTCCGAATTATTCTCGCCGGCAACATTTAGTTCCTCTTGCAGTCGTGTCAAGTCCCTTATTTTAGCCGACAATATATCATTCAACATATCCTTTTCATTCATTGCTTCATCCAACATTTGCTTATTTTTAATTAATAAGAAATACAATTCAATTATACCTAGAAGCAAAAGCGGAATTAAAAAATATATGTATGAGAGTAGAATATTAAAATATGAAAAGAGTATATAGGAGATGAGAATAAAACCTATTATTGCTATAGCATAAAAACGAAGACTTGTATTAATTTTTCTTTTTACATTGAAATAAAGGAAAATAAAAATGATGAAAATAAATAAATAACCGGAAGCGGTTGCCATATCCGATGTCAGCCAACGGTGTTCAAGTAAATTATCAAGTACAAATGCGTGTAATGCTAAACCGGGTAATGCGTCATCAAAAGCAGTTTTACCGGTAAGAGCAATTTGTGGATCAGTTATACCTATTAGTACAATTTTATTTTTTAGATTATTTAGTAAACGGCTGTGTTCATGCACCAATCGGAAATATTCCAGAAGACCGTATCGTTTAAATCTCTTCCATGAAGATATGAAATTTACATTCAATTTGCGTTCAGAATCAACAATATGTAACTCGGAAGCTATCTGATATGCAAACGATTTTTCGATTATATTATGATCATGAATTACCAGTGGAATTTGGAATCCGTTATCCGTCAAATAATTTAAATGCCCGGTTTTCAAATTGTTATCAATCAATTTCGGCGAAGGGTAGCTTAGTGAATCGGTAAAATACATCCCGTCTTTCAGATACAATCTTCCTGCAACCGAGCTAAGAACAACACGATTAGATTTTTGAATTTCTTTAGTGAGCAGATTATCGTAAATAGATTGTGTAACAAATTTTGCACTTAGAAATATTTCTAATCCGATAATTTTGACTTTATATTTAGTAAGACTATTTATTAAAAGTGCATAATAACTTCTCTTAAGCGGCCATGGACCCACGTTATCAATATCATTAGAGTTTATAGTTATTAACACGATGTTTGTGTCCGGTTGCTGTTGTCCCCTTACTAATTCAAAAACATTTTCGATTTTTTTATCGATAATATTATTAAAACCGAAAATACTAATTAATAAGATGATGGAAATAACGATTAAAAATGATTTGATAATATTTTCATTTTTTAAGACTGAAAATGATATTTTCATAAAATAAATCACTCAAAATGAATAATATTAATTTCTAAAACTTAAAATAATTAAATTCTACTTATATTAAACCAAGTTTTAATAATTATTCCAATGAAAATAAAAAGAGAAGGGATAAGCACCGTAAACAAAAATGAAGCTTATCTATTCCAAATATTATCAGAAAAAAAAATATCTTCTTTTTTATTGGATTATAATGGGATCAAAGGAAACTTTAGACTTAGGTAAGAAGGTTACATCTCAGGCATTGTATTTGTTCAACTGTATTTACCCCCTATTCATGAGTCGTCTCCAAAAAAGTTCTTTCTTTTGAAAAGATTTGCTGTACATACTTTAAATAGAATCGAATGGGGTCTACAAAGATTCCCATCTGCTCTATTTCTTTTTCTAATTGGTTTTTCATAAAAAGATTCTTACTTAAAAGTTCCATAAAGCTTTTCTGTTCAGGATAGATCGCAATTTCAAGTTTATTATTAAAATCACGAACTTTTTTTCGGGCCAATTTTATAGCAGAATCGATTCCCCCTAATTGATCAATCAGACCAACCTTAAGGGCCTGGCTCCCAGTGTAGATCTTACCTTGAGCATGGATATGCATTTTATTGACCTTCATCTTTCTACCCAAAGCGGCTTTCTGGACAAAAATATTATATGTTTCTTTCATTTGCCTTGCAATAATCTGATTTTCCTCAGAAGTAAAATCA
>CAJXGP010000013.1 GCA_913053915.1 uncultured Ignavibacteriales bacterium
AATCAATCATGAAAATCAGCGTGCTATTTATCAGTTAAGGAATTGTGGGAAAATGGAATTAAAAGACTCATACTTTGAGAAACTTACTGTAAAACTTCATGGTATTCCGCATCTTTTCGCGGGAAAAACAAAAATATTGTTGAGAATAATATAATAAAGCTACGGAATAATTATTCTATAAATAGTATGATTAATAATGTACTTTGTTTAAAGTTAAATGCAGTAATGTGTGAAAAATTACACAAAAATATTTGTAAATTATTAAAACAAATTGTAAACTGTATTAATTATTATTATCTATTTACATGGAGCTAAAATGGAAGGTATAATTAATATTCATATTAAAAGGTTACCCGAAGGAGTTTATTTGGCAACATCAGATGATATTCAAGGACTAATCGCACAAGGAAGAACGGTTACTGAAACAATTGAAATAGCCAGGGATGTAGTTAGAAAATTGATTGAGGCACAAAATAATTTAACAGTTGACAGACATAAAGTAAAAATTACCTCTGTATCAAAATCATTTGATTATCCTATAATTGTTAGCGCTTAAGTGGGAAGGCTATCCGGTTATAAATATAGAGTTATTATAAAAAAGCTATAGAAATATGGGTTTACTTTTCGCACAAGATCTGAACCCATTAGTTAATCCAATTGTTTTTACTTAGCATATCAAAATATTATTTAGCCAAGTTTTAGGATGATATCCAAAGGTCACAGATGCTGTGAGATTCAGTGAATAAATCAAAATTAATTTTCTGCTAAGAATAACTCGAATATTGCTGATAAGATACTAGCATATTAACCCGGCGGGGTTTAAAAAGGATAAATGAATCTTGTAAATTAGTGATTTACAAAGATTTAATAAGTGTATAAATCCTAAACTATATCTGCCATGTTAATACTCTAAAAAGTAGTGATGCGTCATTCCAAAATCCGTAAAGAATCTCTAATTCATTGTAAAATAAGAGATTCTTCAGTCAACATGCTCCTTTGGAATGATTCTATTTAGCTTTTTAGAATGTAACCGGATATTATTTACAAAATATTGTATTTCAGTGAATAACAACAAAATGGAAAGAAAAATACCGGAAGATTTTATCAATAAAATTTTCGAATTATCAGCCGGGGCTTTGCCTCAAGATTCATTAGATAAAATATTTGCATTATTCGAATCGGAAGCTTCTATGAGGCATTTTACACAAAGTAGTTGGTCAAATTTACTTCGAATAATACTTTATATGTATGATAAAGTTTCATTTCTTAATGAATGCCTAAAATATCCCAATTACGTTGAATATTTAACTGCAATTGCAACTAACAGTAATTATTTGACAGACATATTGGTTAGAAATCCTGAATATTTTTATTGGATTTCAAATCCTTCAACATTAAGTACCAAATTTACAGATGAAAGTTTTATTAAAACCGTAAAAGATGCAATTACTCCATATAAATCTTTAACTTCGAAAGTTAACATACTTAGAACAATAAAAAGAAAAGAAATATTACGCATCGGCACTAAAGATATTTTAGGTTATGCTTCTCTTCAAGAAATAATCAATGAACTATCGACTTTAGCAAGATATTTACTTCAAGAATTATTCTCAATTTGTTATAATGAAATATTAGGCAAATATAAGATACATGATATAACCAATAAGTATTGTGTTATCGCATTAGGTAAACTTGGGGGTAATGAATTAAATTATAGCTCCGATGTAGATTTGATCATCTTTTATAACGAAGATGCGCACGTTACAAAAGACAAAGGATACCAGGAAATACTCACCGAGGCTATACACCTTTTCATTGAAAATGCTTCGTCCGTTACTCCTGCGGGTTATATTTACAGAGTTGATCTTCGCCTAAGACCTGACGGTAGAAATTCTGCCCTTACAAGGTCATTAACAGCATATCTAAATTACTATGAAAGTAGAGGCGATGACTGGGAAAGACAAATGCTGATTAAAGCTGATTTTATTTGCGGAAATAGAGAACTTTATAATCTATTTATGAATTTTCTAATGCCATTTATTTATCCTTCAACTTTCCTAGTTTCTCCAACCGAACAAATTAAAAACTTGAAGATTAATATTGAAAAATCTTTAGGCAATGAGCAAAACATAAAATTAATTCCCGGAGGAATTCGTGATACTGAATTTTCTGTGCAGGCACTTCAGTTAATCAACGGTGGAAAAGTGAAGAAGATAAGAACAGGTAATACTCTTGAAGCTATTCAAAAACTGAAAAACAATAAATTACTAAACACGAATGAAACCGATACTTTAAGTGAAGGATATATTTTTTACAGAAGGATTGAACATTTTTTACAGTTAATGAACGATTTACAAACCCATATAATCCCTGAATCCGGGGAAATTCTGGAAAAATTAAGCTCATTTTTGAAATTTAAAAATTCAAATGATTTTAAAAGACAAGTTGCGTATTTCAGAAAATCAATTAAAAAAATTTATAATTCGATTATGGGTATAAATCTGGCACCTCAAAAATTTTCAATGAAATATTCGGATATAAATTTTGAAAATTTTTCTAGGGCGGAAAAAGAATTAAATTTTCTGAGCGACGGAAAGGGATTGCTTGGTCAAAAACAATTTGACAAAGAATCTAGGGAAAACTTTAAGTATATAGAATTTTGTCTTTTCGAATATCTGAGAAAATCGTTACTACCGGACTTGGTGTTGCAAAATTTTGTTAGGGTAATTCGATCTGTGAATTTCCCATCTATTTGGTATAAAGAATTTCGCGATAAAAAAATTTTTATTTCATTTTTAACTATTTGTGAATTCTCCCAAAAAGCAATCGATTTATTTGCGGAGGATCAGGAATTACAAGAATACTTCTTAACGAGAAAGGTTTTTGAAAAAATTGCCACAAAAGACCTAAGTAGTTTTTCTCTTAAAAAAATCACCTTCATTATAGCTGTTCAATTAACAATGAAATTGATTGATGCACTTCAAGCTATCAAAATAATCAGTCGTTTTTTTACTAAAAAAATACATCTTATAGTAGATTCTATTCGAAATTTGAATCTAAAAAAAACTCAATTTTTTGTTGCGGCAATGGGCAGCCTGGGAATGAAGGAAATGACTTTTACATCCGATATCGATCTTATATTTGTTGTTAAAGACTTAAATATATTTCCCGATACACAGAAATATTTCCAATTATTGTTATTGAAACTTAAAGAAGAATTAAAACCTTTCGATGTAGATTGCAGATTGAGGCCTGAAGGGAAAAGCAGTATTCTTGTTTGGGAATTAAATAAATATATAGAGTATATTAACAATAGGGCAAGAACTTGGGAATTCCAGGCATTTATTAAATTAAGATATATAACCGGTAATAAGAGGCTTTTTTCAAAGTTAACCGGTGAAATTAGCGAAAGAATAGAGACACTCAATCAAGCAACGGTGAAAAAGGATATATTGGAAATGCGAAAGAAGTTGTATCCTCAGTTTTTCCCTCGGGTTCCGGAAAGATTCAATTTAAAGAAAAGCAGAGGAGGATTAACCGATATTGAATTTATTGTACAATATTTAATACTTTGTCATTCAAAGATTTTCAATTTCATTCGTGCTAAAGGAACCTTAAAGGCAATATCCATATTAAAAGAAGACAACCCTGCTATTGAGGAATTAACCAACAACTATTCTTTTCTTAAAAAATTGGAAATACTAAATCAAAATATATTTAATTTAACACAACCTTTGCTATCATCAGACAATAAAAAACTTCGAGTACTGGCAAATAGGATGGGTATTAATTCCGTCAATAATTTCAATGAGAAACTCTCTGTTATAAATATTCAAAATAATTCTTTATTACAAAAATATATAGGATGAAACCGGTTAAAATATATAAAGAAATATTTTGTACTTTTAAATTCATCTATTTATATTCAGAACTACAGACTCACTATTTTATTTGGGATCTTTCACAGCATCAAGAAGTTCTTTCGTTCGACTTTTGCTAAGTTGCTTGGCTGTCATAAAAGACTGCAGTGTAACATCCATCTGTTGAATAAGCTTTCTCTTAAAATATCTTGGTGCATAAATCGAACCATCCAGCATATAAATCCGGTGCGTCTTCTGATCATAAAAAGTGTAATTTATAAATGGACCTCCCATATCAAACGTATTGAGCTGCCACAATCCCTGAGTAAGGATTGCATATCTTCCCTTAAAATTGATTTCATGTGTGGTATAGTAATAGTGAGCTATTTCTACATAAGAAGAATCGTTATAAGTTCGATAGTATTTTTTAGTCAATCTGTTACGAATAGCTCTTATTGAATCAGCGTTCAAATAAGCCGGAGAAGCATTATTGATCCAATAAACAAATATCCAACGTTCCATACTACTATTTGGAGCGCGACGCAACCAAACGAAATGATTCAGACTATCGTTTATTGCAACTTTATAATCAGCTTGGACATAAATCACCCATCCGTAATCTTTTAAAAATTCTCCTTCAATATTTTTTCGTTCAAACTCCGAACTATATAAAGTTTCATAGAGACGCTTGTCGGATATTTTTTGAAATAGATACAGTAAATTATCACTGTTTTTTGCAATATCTAATTCCAACTTTTTCATTGTCGGCGCAGTAAGTACCATAACAAGTTGATCTCTTGCCCATAAATTATACTTAGTAATTACCGCAACACTATCATGCATAACTTCCCTTTTAACGGCAGTATCAATAACCGACTGGAGATACTTCGATGTGGATGATTCCGAATATAAGGGAGCAACAATAAGTATATTTTTTCTATTTTGATAGTTGGAAAATTGTCCGACAGGAATTCTCCGGAAATAAAACAATTTTTCGGGTTGCGGAGTATAGATTATTTTTTCGAAGGTAGAATCCAGTACGGACTTTAAAACCACATAATCGCTCGAATCGGCTACAAGAATTATTTGATCTTCAGGACCGACCGCCGGTTTTTGAAATGCTCCACACGAATTAAGAATGAAGGCGAGTAAAACAATATTAATAAATAACAATTTTTTATTCATCATTACCTCGGAACGTTAGGAAGTATAAGTTGTAAATTAGGCAAAAATATCAGATACATAGCCCACATGGCTAATCCAATTGAAATAGGGATAGTTAAATTATCATCTGCATAACCGAAAGAAATATTTTCAACAATAGCCCCTATTGCGGCGGCTACAATACCTATTAAATATTCCAAGAATAATCCTTCTATTTTTGGAGTAACAAGAACAACAATACTTGCACTAAAGAAAAAAGCTAAAGTTCCCTCTAAACTTTTTGACAAAAATTTATGTTTACCCCATTTTCTGCCAATTAAGGCAGCTAAGGAATCACTTATGATTAAAATACTAAAACCTGTTACTACAAATACTTTTGGAAAAAATATCACACACAACAATGCAGAGATAAATACATAAGTTGCACCGTTCAGATTTTTCTTTTTCTGATCTATTTCATGTTTCCTTAAAAGGAAACCAAATAATTTATAAAATATATTCCCCACAAAGGGTGAAAAATATCTGGCCAAGTCTAAGCTAACGGCAAAAACGGTGAGGATTGAAAGGATAATAATAGTGGGAGTTTTAGGAATAAAATAGTAAGTGATAGGAATTAATAAAGAGCAAAGATGAATTAGTTTTCTAACCAATTCATCTTTATAGTTAATAGTACCTTTGTCAATTTGAGCCATTTTCTGAAGAAGATTCTTGATTTTTACGTTTTTCCATCAACTTTTTCACATGTTCAGGAATTCCTTTATGATTTGAAGATTGATCTTTTCCGTTTTCAGGCAACGGCGGTAATTTTTCACCACGTATAATCTTATCGATTTCTTGGGCATCCAAAATTTCTCTTTCAAGTAACTCTTTGGCAAGTTTATGCAATAAATCAATATTATCGCTCAGGATTTGTTCAGACCGTTTCATTGCAGTACCGACGATAACTCTCACTTCATCATCGATTATAATCGCAGTTTGCTCGCTGTAATCTTTATGCTGTTGGATTTCCCTGCCGAGAAAAATTTCTTCTTCTTTAGCGCCGTAACTAAGCGGACCTAGTTTTTCGCTCATTCCCCACTCACAAACCATTTTCCTGGCAATTTTAGTAGCCTTTTCAATATCATTGCCTGCGCCGGTAGTGTAATGATTAAAAATTATCTTTTCGGCTGCACGTCCTCCAAGCGCATAAGTAATCATCGCTTCAAGATATTCCTTAGAATAGGTATGTTTTTCGTCGATTGGAAGATAGCTTGTTACTCCAAGAGCCCTTCCACGTGGAATAATAGTTACTTTATGAACAGGATCCGCTTCAGGAAGCATTCTGGCAACGAGCACATGCCCGATTTCGTGATAAGCCGTAGTTTTCTTTTCAGCCTCGGAAATGATCATACTTTTTCTTTCTATTCCCATCATCACTTTATCTTTAGATTCTTCAAAGTCTATCATTTCAACTTTTTTCCTATTCCTACGGGCAGCCAGCAAAGCAGCTTCGTTAACAAGATTTGCTAATTCTGCACCGGCTAATCCGGGAGTTCCTTTCGCAAGTATTTCAAGATCAACATTCGAATTAAGAGGGATATTTCTAGTATGTACTTTCAAAATGCCCTCTCGTCCTTTAACGTCAGGTCTATCGACCACGATTAGCCTATCAAATCTCCCCGGCCTGAGTAAGGCAGGGTCCAGCACATCCGGACGATTTGTAGCGGCAATAATAATTACACCGCTATTTTTTTCAAAGCCGTCCATTTCTACCAACAATTGATTTAAGGTTTGTTCTCTTTCGTCATGGCCGCCACCTATACCTGCACCTCTGTGCCTACCAACCGCATCGATTTCATCAATAAATATAATACATGGGGCATTTTTCTTACCCTGTTCGAAAAGATCTCGCACACGGCTGGCACCAACACCTACAAACATTTCTACAAACTCAGCGCCGCTAATAGAGAAAAATGGGACACCTGCTTCACCTGCTACGGCTCTAGCAAGTAGTGTTTTACCGGTTCCCGGAGGTCCTAACAACAACACACCTCTAGGAATTTTACCTCCCAATTTTTGAAATTTAGTAGGCTCTTTAAGAAATTCAATTACTTCGTGGAGTTCAAATTTTGCTTCATCAACTCCGGCTACATCCCGGAATGTAATTTTTTGACTGGGCTGGCTAATTAATTTAGCTTTACTTTTACCGAAAGAAAATATACCTTTACTTCCTCCACCGGCTCCTTGCATCCTTTTCATGATAAATATCCATACACCTATTATAATAATCCAAGGCAAAAGGCCTAGCAAAATATTCATCCACTCATTAGATTCTTTAGTAAAAGAATAATTTATTTTTTTATCTATCCAGATAGTTTGCTGTTCTTTGATAAGCGGCTCGGGAAGGTAAACCGAAATATCTTTAACAGTTACATCTTTACCCTTTATTTTCAAAATTTCAGGGGTTTTCAATTTTGCTTTAAAATAGTAATCATTGACATCCGATTTTGTTATTATTGCCGATTTTACATTTTCCTTGTCTAATATTTTTAGATACTGATTGTAAGAAATATTAACATAATTGGTTGAGCTTGTTTTGAACATTTGCATTATAATCACCGCAGCAATAATTACAGCTCCCCAGCCAAAAACCAATCTTATAATTTTGGACCAAGCAAAATTATCTTCAGGCTTGTTTGGACCGTTATTGCCTTTTGAAGATTTTTGCTTGAAACCATTCCCTTTACTATTATCTGCCATAAATAATTTTTTATTGTTTATTGAATTCATTTTAAATATTTCTCCATCATTCGCTTAGAACATATATCAATCTTAAGTTTCTATATTTTTGAGCATAATCCAATCCATACCCGATCACAAATTCACTAGGAATATCAAAGCCAATATAATCAATTTTTACCTTATATCTAAGACTATCCGGCTTCACCAACAGAGAGACTACTTTCATACTGGCTGGTTTATGGGGAGCAATCAGCTCTTTAATAAATTTCATCGATAACCCTGAATCTACTATATCTTCCACGATAATTATATCTCTGCCGTTTACGTCACAGTTAAGCTCTTTTAGCAGCGTAACATTTCCGGATGAAATTTTATCGTCTCCATAACTAGACAACTTGAAAAAATCAATTTCGCAATCGATTGTAATATTTTTTATCAAATCGGCTAGGAAAAGGAAAGCTCCATTGAGAATGCCGATGAAAATCGGTACTTTTCCCACATAATCTTCGGATATTTGTTTACCAAGTTTCTTTATTCTCAACTGAAGCACATCTTCTGCAATCAGCGGGACAAAAACTTCTTTGCCGATTACTATATGATCCGTAACCGTATTCTTTATCTCAGACATAATTTAAAAATCCTATTTGTTTTGTTGGTAATTTTAAATCTTTCATCTAACCTTAAGCCGATTATCCATACAATTTTATCGTTATTAAGCAATACAAGTTGTTTCTTTTTTTGCGAAGATGCTATTTTCTCTTCATTCAAAAAATCCGATACTTTTTTTGTACCGTTTAATCCAAGCGGATAAAATCTATCGCCATACTGCCAACGACGAATAATAAATTTGTCATCTATATTATCTGCCGGAATATATTCCTCATTTTTCTTGTTTGAAAATTTTATCGGTCTTTCACAATTCTCTATACATAATTTCTTTCCGTTTATTTGGACTTCTTTTCCTACTTCCGTATTGACAGGTTGAAAATTTTCGTCCCGTATATAAGGACCAATTAATATCACATTCCTTTCCTTTAAAGCGGATATATTAGAAGATAAATTAACATTTTTACCGGATTCTTTATTTATTAAAGATTTTAGTTTTAATATATCATCAAAAGTAACCTGCATCTGAAAATTTTTTTTAAGCAAAGTTTTCAGTAGTTCAGGAATTAGTTCCGGCTTTAATTCCGGAAGTTTATTTAAATAAATTTTTAATTCTTTTCCTGAAAAATCTGCAACATCATCAATGAATTCATTAACTTTACACTCAATCAAACAATCCGCATTCCTGAAAATTTCGGATGAGTTTAATATGGTATCTTCTATCGAAGGATTCAATCTTTTTTTAATAACCGGTAATATTTCATTCCTTAAGAAATTCCGTTCATAATCACTTGATAAATTTGTTAAATCAACTCTAAAATTGATTTTATGAAATTTCAAATAACTATTGATCTCTTTTTTTGTAACACATAAAACGGGACGAATGATATTCCCTCGTTTGTATGGAATTCCGGATATCCCTCTTAAACCTGCGCCTTTAATTAAATTTAACAATACCGTTTCAGCGTTATCGCTAGAATTATGAGCAGTAGCAATTTTATTATAACCGTATTTATCGGCAAATCTATTTAACTCATAATACCTAAGAATTCGTCCTGATTCTTCCAAAGAGTATTTATACTTTTGAGAATAAGACTTTACGTTTTTTCTTACCGAATAAAATGTGACATTCAGAGATTCGCAAAGTAAACGGCAAAATCGCTCATCTTCCCTCGAATCAACACCTCTCAATCTATGATTAATATGTAAAGCACCTATATTTATTTTGAATCGTTTTTGATATTTAACAAGTAAATTCAGCAATAATACCGAATCAGGACCACCGCTTAGAGCCACTAAAATCTTGTCGTTTTTATTGATAAGATTTTTTTCATCTATAAATCTAATTACTTTTTGTTCAAAGTGTTTCATTAAATACTGAAAATATAAAAGAAAAAATTGATTTTCTTAATGACTGAATTATATCTAATAAGATCGTTTTTAAGCTTTCGAATTTCAAATATTAACAAAGATCAAAGCTTCTTTACCGGAGAAATATCTTTTTAGGACAGAATCATGAATCATAATATTATTATCATTCGAGAAAAACGGATACTATTATGATAAAGTTTAATTGATAGTCTATGCCGGAAAACTGTTGTTCAGTAGTTTTAACTAAACTCATTATGTAAGCGCCGAGTCTTTTTGATTATCCGTCATGATTCTTTCAACATATTTACCTAGAACATCAAATTCTAGATTCACAGTACCACCAATTTTTTTTGTCGAAAAAATAGTTTCATCCCACGTATGTGGAATAATCCCGACAGAGAATGAATTTTCGTTTAATTCGGCAATAGTCATACTTACACCATCAATAGCTATCGAACCGACATAAATTAAATTTTTTTTAAATCTTTCCGGGAATTCCATCGTCATAAAATGGCTGCCGGACATTTCCTTAATTCCGGTAACTATTCCGGTGGTATCAACATGTCCCAGAACAAAATGACCGCCTAACCGGGAATTTACTTTTAAAGCTCTTTCCAAATTCACTTCATCACCCACATTAAGACTACCCAAGTTAGTTTTCTTCAGTGTTTCCTCGATTGTATCAACCGAAAATGTTATTTCATCTTTTTCAACAACAGTTAAACAAACTCCGTTAACGCTAATACTGTCGCCAATTCCCAAGTCGTTCATAACATCAACTGCTTTGATAATAAGCCTCAATCCTTCGCCGGAATGAATTTTCTTAACCAAAGTGCCTTTCCCCTCTACCAATCCTGTGAACATTATAACCTCTTTAATTAACAAACATTTAAAAAATTAGTTATCAAATATAACAGTAACTTGATAAAATCGTAAGATTAAAAAATATCTTTATAAGATAATCGGACTTTGGTAGAACTTAATCCTAAAACACAGATAGCCATTCAAGAATGAGGAGGGAAAACTTTATTTTACTAATTCAATTAGTACATCATCGCCTACTTTTTCAACATTAGCTATTTTTAACTTTAAGGCTTTTTCAATTTTACTCCTTCCAACGTTATTTATCGACGAAAGACCATTTCCAATTATTTTCGGGTTCACAAATAATTTGATATCATCAAATAAATTTTCCCTAATAAAAGAGCTGAAAATTTTACTGCCTCCTTCAACGAGTACCGAAATAATATTTAATTTTCCTAATTCATTAAGAACTCTTTTCAAACATAGTCCCCCATCCGAGTCTTTTTTTACAAAAATGACACGAACACCCAATTTTTGAAGATTTTTAAGTTTTCTCTTCTTTCCAATACTTTCTGTGGAAGATATAACAATAAGATTTTTACCGGGATTTACAGTAAACAATTTCAAATTCAAGCTTAAATCGAGCTTCGAATTAAGTATAATTTTTTTAGGATTTCTTCCTTTCGTAAGCCGTACCGTCAATTTAGGGTTATCTTTCTTAACCGTGTTTGAGCCAATAAGCACAGCATCATAATAAGTTCTTAGATTATGTACATAGTAACGGGATTTTATACAGGTAATCCATTTTGAGTTTCCGTATTTATCGGCTATTCTTCCATCTATTGTTTGTGCAATCTTGAGGCTGACGTAAGGTATCTTTTTTGTGATATATTTGAAAAAAAACTTATTAAGTTCTAAACATTCTTTTTCATTTACACCAACTTTTACTTCAATACCTGCGTGTTTTAATTTTTTTACGCCTTTTCCGTTTACAAGAGGATTAATATCGAATGTCCCGATAACAACACGTTTTATTTTGTTTTCAATTATTTTATCAACGCACGGGGGTGTATTACCATGATGGCTGCATGGTTCCAAATTTACATACAAAGTGGATCCTTCAACGCTCTTTTTACAGTTGTTTAACGCATTTATTTCTGCGTGATTTTCACCATATTTTTCGTGATAACCGGCACCGATCATTCTGTTATTTTTAACTATGATACAACCGACAAGAGGATTTGGGCTTACATTTCCCCTTCCCTTTTTAGCTATCTCAAGGGCTAACTTTATGTATGACTCATCCGTCAAAAATTATTACAATTCATTTTATAGATAATATTTCAAACTCAAGTAATCCGGCTGGAGCTTTAACTTGGACTTTATCACCAAATTTACGCCCCATTAATTCCCGCCCGACCGGTGAAGTAATAGAAATTTTTTCTGCTTGAAAATCAGCCTCTTCAGGAGAAACCAATGTATATCGAAATGTTTTTTGATTTTTAAGATTTCTTATTTCCACAGTAGACAAAATGTGAACTTCATCCGAAGAAAATTGTGAAGGCTCTATAATCCTCACCCGTGAAAGGATATCTTCCAGTTTACTAATTCTAAGTTCAAACAAACCTTGCTCTTCTTTTGCAGCATCATATTCGGCATTTTCAGACAAATCGCCAAATGCTCTTGCTTCGGCTATCTTAGCGGCAATTGCCTTTCGCCCGTTCATTTTCATATCTTGAAGTTCCTTCTCAAGTTCTACAAGCCTTTCTTTAGTTAAATATACAAAGTTTGTCTCAGACATAATTAAACACTCTTAATTGTTAATGAGTTTTAAAAAAAGTTACCACCGCCTAAAAGCAGTGGCATTTAAAAATAAAAAATTCTACTTATGATGTCAAGAAATAACTTATACTTATTACGGATAAAATCTAATACCGACAGCAGCATCAATCCCTGAACCAAAATTAGGGACAATACCAACTAGTACGCCCAGCTCTGCAAATAATTCTAACGGAGTTTCCTTTGGAAAATAATTTAAACCGAATACACCCCTAACACCGAATCCGGAACCAGGACGGGCATAAAAACCACTTCCGTTATTATACCAAAATCCATGCCCTTCACCAACTCCGACAACACCACCTACTCCTGCATAAATAGCGGCAGCATGCATGTCAAATGGACTAAAATGCCAGAGATATTCTAATCCGATACGCGGGCTTCCAAAATATGATGCTCCGATATCCATAACCCATGCATTTACAGAATTATTCCAATATATTAATGTTAGTCCGGTAGGATCCCCTATTATAATTCCGAATCCTAATTTTTTATTATTAGGTGATTGAGCATATGAATTTGAGTTAAATAAAATTATAATACAAGATGATAAAATAAAAATTACTCTCTTCATTTTTTCTCCTTAATAGTTATTTGTTTTATTTCATCACCCCTCGAGTAAGTGCTTGATAATTAACTTTCACATAGGCTCTCAAGTCGTGAATTGCTTAACAAAATATTTTATTTATTAATCGTTTCAGCTATTACTAATTTTCAGATAAAATGTATTGATAAATTTAAAATTACAAATTTATTTACTGTAGTTCATAAAACTAAATTTTATTTTTTAATATATCTGTTCCCAAACACTAGTTATAGTCTTTGGCTCTATTCTAAAAAGGGATAGATTTTTATCACTAACCACGTCCTTTAGGGAGTGGATTAAACAACAACATATATCCATATTTAGAATAGAGCCAAATT
>CAJXGP010000014.1 GCA_913053915.1 uncultured Ignavibacteriales bacterium
CGGGAGATCAAGGACAAACTATTTCGGTGTGGATGTGGAATCAAATTGGAATAAAACCCCTTCTCAAACGAGCGAAGTAGTTAAATTATTGAAGAAAAGAATGTTGGAGATTAGTAATACTAAAGTACTTTCTTTGTTTCTAAATTTACATTCCCAGGTGTCCTCTTATTGTACATTCTGGATTCACACAGCGGGTTCAACAAATTCAAAATATTACAGAAAAGAATATCAATTTGCGAATTTAAATACTTCGGATAACCCATACTTTGCACAGTCGGATTACAGTAAATCTTCATTAAAATCTTATTTTCCTGAAGGTTGGTTGTGGGCTAATTTCGGCTCGAAAGTAATGGCTTTAACTTATGAAACTCCCTATGATCAATATTCGTCAGGCGAGTGGGTTACTGATAATAACCTTTATAAAATAGGTTCAAGCACTGTGTATGCAATAGCAGAATTTCTGGGATTATCTCACCCTGAACATTTATTATTAGACAATGAAAACGCAAAAATTACAGGAAATTGGGAAAAAGATTCGACCGGACTGCAATTCTTTGGAGATAATTATTTAACAATACCGGGAGGAAGCGGAAATAATTTTGTTTCTTATTCTACTGAGCCGCTTAAAAGAGGTAAATACGATATTTATGGTTGGTGGCCTGCAGATCCAAGTAATGCATATAATACTAATTTTACAATAACAAATGCCGATACCTCAATAAATTTAATCAAAACTGAACGTACAAATGGAGGACAATGGAATTTTCTAACCGGTTTATCCCTATACAGAGAAGGACAAATAAATATTAAAGTCGGTGATAAAGCAAACGGAAGGGTAGTTGCAGATGCTTTCCGAATAATATATAGCGGTTCCGTCCAATCGGTTAAACACATTTCTATTCCGAAAGATTTCACATTATATCAAAATTTCCCTAATCCGTTTAATCCGTCAACTACTATAAGATTTGCATTACAAAATACTTCTTATGTAAAGATGCAAGTTTTCAACTCCTTAGGGCAATTGATTGCGGTACTGATAGATGAAGTTTTATCACCCGGACAGCATCAAGTAATTTTTGATATTTCCAAGTATAATGGATTAAGCAGTGGAATTTACTATTATTATCTTACAACAGATAAATTTGCTGAAGCCAGGGGAATGATTTTACTCAAATGAAGATCATTTGTGAGCCCGGATTAATTCTTTAATTAAGTGTTTGCATTCTATCCAGACACACCTTATATTTAAAGCTAATAAATTTCTTTTCCTAAAAAATTAAGGCGTTCTATGTTAGACGACTTAGATATTAAGATATTAAATATCATTCAAAAAAAAGGTAGAACCAAACGAAATGAGATAGCCGAGGCTATAGGGCTGTCTATTCCTTCAGTGAGTGAAAGGCTTCATAAACTTGAAGAAAGAGGAGTTATAGAAGGATACTTTGCAAAGGTTAATAGAAAAGCTTTCGGTTATGATATAATGGCTTATATTCAGATTAATATGGAATCTTCAAAGTATTATAAAACACTCATTTCCAAAGTAGAAAAAATACCTCAAATTATTGAATGTCATTCCGTACTTGGTGAAGGTTCGCATTTGTTGAAGACAATAGTTAAAAACTCCGCCGCTTTAGAAAAATTACTTAATGATATCCAATCATGGCCGGGGGTTTTAGCTACTAAAACAACTTTTGTACTTTCCACAATTAAAGAAACAACAGTTATAGATATCTAATCATTTTTTAATAACTAAATATATAAAGGTTTAAAATATGGCAAACTCACAAATTCAAGCTGATGATGTTATTAAATACATCAAAACAGATAAGATTAAATATATTGATTTAAAGTTCATGGATTTTCCGGGTCAATGGCAACATTTTACAGTTCCCATAAGTCAACTGGATACCGATTCATTTGAAGACGGTTTCGGATTTGACGGCTCGTCTATTAGAGGATGGAAATCGATAAATGAAAGCGATATGATTATTATTCCGGATCCAACTACGATGTTTCTTGATCCGTTTGTTGTAGAACCGACTCTAAGTTTAATATGCGATGTTTACGAACCTGCTACAAAGGAAAAATATACCCGATGTCCTAGAAATATAGCGCAAAAGGCAAATACATATTTGAACTCCACCGGTATAGCGGATACGGTTTATTTCGGACCTGAAGCGGAATTCTTCATTTTTGATGATGTCCGTTTCGACTCAAAACCCAATGGATGCTTTTATTCGGTTGATTCGATCGAGGGTAGATGGAACAGCGGCAGAGACGAGGGTCCTAACCTGGGTTATAAACCGAGATATAAGGAGGGTTATTTCCCGGTTCCTCCAACGGATGCTTTGATGGATTTAAGAAACGAAATGGTAACCAATTTGATTAATTGCGGTATTGAAGTGGAAGCGCAACATCATGAGGTTGCAAGCGGCGGACAATGTGAAATTGATCTTCATTTCCAACCTTTGGTTATAGCTGCAGATCAATTATTAATGTTTAAGTACATTGTTAAAAATACCGCCAAGAGAAACAATAAAACGGTTACGTATATGCCGAAACCTATCTTAAGCGATAACGGCAGCGGTATGCATATTCATACTTCTCTTTGGAAAAAAGGCGAACCTTTATTTTCCGGTTCAGGATATGCGGGGTTAAGTGAAATGGGACTTTATTTTATTGGTGGTATATTAAAGCATGCCGCTTCACTTTTATCATTTACCAATCCCACTACAAACTCTTATAAAAGATTAGTGCCGGGATTTGAAGCGCCCGTAAACTTAGCATACTCACAACGGAACAGAAGCGCTTCGATTAGAATTCCTATGTATTCCACAAACCCTAAGACAAAACGAATCGAATTCAGATGCCCGGATCCATCCGGCAATCCTTACCTGGCTTTTTCCGCAATATTAATGGCCGGTCTAGACGGAGTAATTAATCGGATCGACCCGGGTGAACCGTTAGATAAAGATATTTATGATCTGTCGCCTGAAGAATTAAAAGATGTTCCCTCAACTCCCGAAAGCTTAAGCGCTGCATTAAAAGCTTTATCGGAAGACCACGAATATTTACTGAAGGGTGATGTTTTTACGGCGGATGTAATAGAAACATGGATTAAATATAAAACAGATAAAGAAATTAAACCGATGGCATTACAGCCGCATCCGTACGAATTCAGTCTATATTACGATGTATAAAAATTAAGTATGATTGGTTAATCATGGAGGCGAATTAATGATCCGCCTCTCTTTCTATAAACTGAAAAACTTAAAATGGATTCATAAATTAAAAAGCAAAAATTACCTAGCTGTTTTTTCCTACCCATTCTTTCCAAACTTCCGGTTCATAACCAACAGTTACAAGTTTCCCATTTCGTACAATAGGCGTTATAAATAAGAGAGGATCATTTAGTAATTCCTCTTCAATATTGAATACCATAAATTTGAGATTTCTCTTTTGATATTGTTTCCCTTCTTTATCTATTAAATCTTCTAATGAAATGACTTTCGATATATTATTTAACTCACCTTTTGAAATTTCTTTTTCGGTAAGCTCTCTGAAATGATATTTTATTCTTCTTTCCTTAAAAAATCTTTCGGCTTTACGCGTAGCTTTACATTTTTTTGTCCCGAATATTTGAATATTCATACTAAATTTTTGTATCTCCGATTTTTATTTTACATGATAAATTGATTTATTAAATTAGATAAAATATGCACCTTGTAAAAGTTTAATTCGAGTAAAAATATATAACTCGTTTATTTTATTTTTAACATTACGTCTTGTCTCATCATTCGTATCCTTTTTTTTTAGTATAAAAAACCAAAATATCTTTCATCGTGTTAAAATATTGACCGTTAAAAGTGAGCGAATATTGTGCACCTCGCTTCCGTGAGAAGTTATGAGAATAGTTACATCGGCTTCATTACGGTCTCTAACAAGTAACAATTTCCTGGGTTCTTTTTGAACGGGGAAATCGGCTTTTAATTCCCCTATCGGTAACAACGGCAGCGCCGAGAATCGAATCATTATACTTTATTGCGCATTGTCCGTTACCGGAGAAATGATTTTTTATAACACCACCTTCCAAATAAGTTTTAAGTTCATTTCGATCGACAATTTCATAAATATTCTCGGTAATGAAATTTTGTAAAACTTGTGCCGCTTGAGTATGTAAAGTAATTCCACCTTTTTTATCTATTACTCCGAAACGTGTTCCGATTCTCTCAAATATAGAAAAGTTTTGATCTTCCCAATCATTGGCAATAAAATACACGTTGTTTTTCTTAATAAGATATTTGTATTTTGATAAAACACTGCCGGAAATTCCAAAATCATTTTCTATGTTTGATAGTAAGTTTCTTACTTCCTTGTTATTGTAACTTAGAAGCGTTAGATCACCTCGTTTTAATTTTATTAATTCGGAGGAATTGGTTTTATTTGTTTTGCGAAGTTTGATAATAAAAAATCCGTCCGAATCAGCTTCCCATGGTAATATCCTTCTTGCTTTATTAATTTGAGGATTCAATCGAATATTTTTATATGAAGTGAAGCCGTCATGAGACTTAATCGGCAGCTCAATATTTTCTATTTCAATAGGATATTTTTTTAATACCTTATCGATTATAAACTCGTTTTCCTCAACAGTGAGCGTACACGTAGAATAAACAACTTCACCGCCGACTTTAAGCATTTTTATAGCGGCTATTAAAAGACGAAGCTGCAAATTCCCCAATCGTTCTGCCCGGTCAATTGACCACCATTTGCTTACTTCTTCTTTTTTTTGAATAATTCCCAGTCCGCTGCACGGCGCGTCAACTAATATTTTATCAAAATGTTCGAAGAATATTTTACTTAACAATTCGCCTTTATTATGTAACACTGCAGCATTTACGATATTCATCCGGTCAAGATTATATACCAATACTTTAATTCTATCTAATGCGATTTCATTAGCAATTAAAGTACCTCGATTTTCCATCAATTCGGCAAGTCCGGTTGTTTTAGACCCCGGGGCTGAACAAAGATCAAGCACAACATCATCTTTTGCCGGGTTTAATATCATAGGCGGAATCATTGATGATAATCCTTGAATATAATAATCTCCTATTATATGCTCAACTGTTTTACCGGCTAAATTTTTATTATCCAATACTTTTAAAGAATATGGAAAATCCGGTAAAGATTCGGTTTGAATTTTATAATATTCTTTTAGCTTTTTTATTAATTTATTTTTAGTAGTTTTTAGAGAATTTATTCTTAAATATTGAGCAGGTTTGTTTTGAATAAAATTAATATATTTATTTGCGGATTCTTCACCGAATAGATAGCGGAAATAATTGTAAAGGTTGTTGCTGAATTCAATTAAATTTTTACTCAATGTCTTATTAAGTTTAATAGTCGAAATATTTCATTGATAGTGTAGACAGAATTTCTATAGTAAGAATTTCAAAAGAGCCGAAAAACTCTGAGCCCATCATCAAAGTTTTGCAACGAAGTTCAATTTTGTTGAATATTTTCGAATGAACAACAAGTAAGTATGTAGATTTCCAGCTTTTCTATTGATCTAATATCTTTTTATAATAGTCTTCGTACATGGGTATAACAACGGACTTATCGAAATATTCCACTGCTCGTTTTCTTGAATTTGCAGAAAAGAGCTCATACTTTTTTTGATTAGTAAGAAGATCAATCGCGTATTTCGCCATTCTGTCAATATCCCCGATTTCGGCGATATAACCCGTTTCATTATGTCTAATTAATTCAGGTAAGCCGCCAACACTGGAACTAACAACAGGAATGCCGCAAGCCATTGCTTCGAGAGCAGCTAATCCAAAACTTTCGGATTGAGAAGGGATTAAAAATAAATCGGCAGCATTAAGAATCTCAACAAGTCCGTCTTGTTTTCCTAAGAATTTTACAAGATCAACTAAATGCAATTCTCTGCAAAGCCGTTCACATTCGGATCTATCGGGTCCATCTCCTACTAAAATCAGGCGAGATGGAATTTCTTTTCGTACAATGTCGAATATTCTAATAGTATCGGTAACCCGTTTAACAACTCTAAAATTTGAGGTATGAACAAGGAGTTTTTCACCTTTTGGAGCTAAATGATCTCTGAAATTACCATCCTTCACGGGCTTATACAAATTAGTATCAATAAAATTAGGAATAACCCGAATATCTTTATCGATATTATAATTTGTGATGGTTTTTTCTTTTAAGAAACGGGAGACCGCAGTAACCCCGTCACTCTGTTCAATACTAAATTTAACCAAAGGCAAAAATGAAGGTTCCAAACCGACAAGAGTTATATCGGTGCCATGTAAAGTGGTTATGATTTTTAATTCCCTTTTATCTTTAAGCATCTGTTTTGCCAGGTATGCGCTTGTAGCATGAGGTATAGCATAATGTACATGCAACAAATCCAGCTTTTCAAATTCGGCAACTTCAACCATTTTGCTTGCAAGTGCAAGACTGTATAGCGGAAATTCAAAAAGCGGATAACTGCACATTTCCACTTCATGAAAAACTACATTTTCAATAAAGTTTGTCAAACGGAATGGAAGCGCATAACTAATAAAATGGACTTCATATCCTCGTAATGCCAAAGCTTTACCAAGCTCGGTTGCAATCACACCGCTTCCACCGTAAGTCGGATAACAGGTTATTCCAATTTTCATATTTTTTTTTAATTTTATCAGGGATAATTTTGAAAATTTAATCGTAATAATATAAGTTAAATTATTGAAATGTATGTGCAACATTCGAAAACTTGAACAATTGGTGTGATGTAAAGCTAAGCAGTTGATTTAAATTTAATAAATGGAACGCCGATGGTTATGAAAGAAATCAATCTATATTATTTTATTAAGCTTGGTCTTTATATTTACAATATCATTGGATATTGCCGGTAAAATCAAGTTTAGATAAAAAGGTATTTTCCTTGTGAAAATCTTTGATGACTGTTAATATTTATATTTCGAAAACTTGTAAATTACACTTTTGAATATACCTCATTTATAATTCTTTTAAATTTAATCTGCGTATTTTAAATTTGGTTTTTATTATAATATTTATTTTTGTAAATGAAGTTATTAGTAATTGGGCACTCGGTTGAAGATCATATCGAGTTAAATGGAAGCGTGCAAATAAAACCCGGCGGTATCTTTTATACAGTTAATGCTCTTAAAAATTTTATAGAGAAGGACGATGAAATTTATTTATGCACGTCTGTGGAAAACACAAATGAAATTTTATTTGATGAGGTTTATGGAAAATTAAACAGAGAATATTTTCAGTCTGTGGAAAAAATACCGAGGGTGTATCTCACTCTTCATGATTTTAAAGAAAGAGATGAAAGGTATGAAAATATAACTAAGAATTTGGATATAAAACCGGATGATTTCAATTTATTTGATGGAATTTTATTAAATATGATTACAGGCTTTGATCTAACTTTATTTCAATTAAAAGAAATCCGAAGAAATTATAAAGGATTAATTTATTTAGATGTTCATACTCTTTCCCGTGGTCTCTATGAAAATTATAAAAGAGATTTTCGTGTAATTCCAAATTTTGATGAATGGGCTTCATGTGTCGATATTATTCAGGTAAATGAAAATGAATTTAATACTTTAAGTTCCAAAATCGATAGGCTTGAAGTTGTTAAGGATTTATTAAATTTAGGAGTAAAATTTCTAATTATAACTAAAAGAAGCAGGGGAGCGAGAGTTTACTGTTTATTAAAAAGTGAAGTAGTTTCTATGTTCCAAAAAGGATTACAAGTGAAAGAAAACAACAAAATAGGATGCGGTGATATTTTTGGGGCAATATTTTTTTATACTTATATTAAGTTTAATAATTTAAATAAATCATTACGGTTTGCAAATATTGCAGGCGCTTGTGCCGTTTCTTATATGGACTTATCCTGCTATAAAGATTTGAAAGAAGATGTTATCAAACGATATAATTAAGCAGCGGATTTTGGTGACCGGTGCTAACGGAATGTTGGGTCAACGAATAATTGATTTTTATTTAAAACAAGACAATACCCAATTGCTTGCTTGTTCAATAGAAAAAACTTCCGGTAATAAAGGTGTAGATTATGTAAGCTGTGATATAACGAAAAGGGAGGATATCAAAAGTATAATTTATGATTTTTACCCGGATTTTATAGTTAATGCGGCAGCATTTACTAACGTTGATGCCAGTGAAATTGAACGTGAAACAGCTTGGAAAGTTAATGTGAAAGCCGTTGAATATCTTGCCGAAGCCGGTAGGGTACGCGATATTCATTTAGTGCATATATCATCGGATTATATCTTTGACGGTAAACAAGGTCCATACTCGGAAACTGCTAAACCGAATCCGCTCGGTTATTATGGGCGGACAAAATTAGCAAGTGAAAATACGCTTAAAATCAGCGGCACATTTTATACAATATTAAGAACCAACGTTTTATATGGTCACTCTGCAAACAGCCGTCCGGATTTTGTTAGATGGGTAATTAATTCAATACGCTCCGGTAAACCTATTCGCATAGTTACCGACCAAATTAATAACCCTACTTTTTTAGATGACCTTGTTCAAGCCATTAATAAAACTATTGTATTCAAAAAACAAGGAGTCTATAATATTGGTGGAAAAGAACTTTTGTCACGCTATAAGTTTACTGAAATAATAGCCGATTTTTTCAAACTCGATAAATCTCTGATTACTCCGATTCGAACTAAAAACTTAAATCAAGCAGCTAAAAGACCTTTGAAATCCGGTTTGATTACTATCAAGGCGGAAACGGAATTAAATTATAAACCTCACACGATTTTAGAATCACTGGCTATCATGAGGAAGGAACTTTCATTATGAAAAGGTTTTCAATTATTATTATGCTATTATTATTCAGTCTTATACCATTAAAATCATTTGCGCAGCGTAAAGTACCCCAGTGGGCTAAAGGAATAGTTTGGTATCAGATTTTCCCCGGAAGATTTGCAAACGGAGATACGAGCAATGATCCTACCGGTGAAAAAGTAGCTCTTGAATTCGGTAAAAAACCTAAAGGCTGGCAGGTAACTCGCTGGACAAGTAATTGGTTTGCCGAATCAAAATGGGAGAAAAAATTAGGAGGAAATTTCCGTAGTCATTTATACGAAAGAAGATATGGCGGTGATATTCAAGGAATAATTGATCACTTGGGCTACTTAAAAAAATTGGGAATCGGTGCTATTTATCTGAACCCCATTTTTGATGCCATTTCCCTTCATAAATATGATGCTTCTACTTTTCATCATGTAGATGTTAATTTTGGACCTGATCCTGAAGGTGATAAAAAAATAATCGCTTCCGAAAATCCGGATGATCCTTCTACTTGGAAATGGACTTCTGCCGATAAACTTTTTCTCAAACTGATCAAAGATGTTCATAAACTAGGTATGAAAATAATAATAGACGGAGTTTTTGATCATACAGGTGTTCAATTTTGGGCTTTTCAAGATATAATTAAAAACGGGAAAAAATCTAAATATAAAAATTGGTATGAAATCAAATCTTTTGATAATCCCTCAACTCCGAAGAACGAATTTGATTATAAAGGATGGTGGGGAAATAAATCACTTCCTATTTTTAACAGAACTAAAAATGACCTTGCACCCGGACCCAAACAGTATATTTTTAACATAACTAAAAGATGGATGGACCCTGATAATGACGGAAATACTGCCGATGGTATTGATGGTTGGCGTTTGGATGTAGCTAATGAAATCCCACTCGGTTTTTGGTACGATTGGAGCAAATTGGTGAAATCAATTAATCCCGATGCGTTGTTAGTTGCCGAGCTATGGAAATTGTCGCCGAAATTTATTACTAAAAATGGTCCTTTCGATTCATTAATGAATTACAACTTCGCCTATGTTGTAGATAAATTTTTTATTGCCAGAAAGAAAAGAATAACTACTTCGGAATTTATAGATGAACTCCAAAAAATCGATAAAACTTATCCTAAACAAAATCTTGATGTATTACTTAACTTAGTTGACAGCCATGATACTGAAAGAATTTCTTCAATGATTGCAAACCCCGATAGAAAATATGATCAAGGAGCTAATGAGCAAAATCCTAATTATAATCCCGGAAAACCTGATTCTGCTGATTATCATATACAAAAATTAATAGCTGCCTTTCAAATGACTTATCGTGGGGCTCCTATGATTTATTACGGCGATGAAGTAGGGATGTGGGGCGCTGACGATCCTCATGATAGGAAACCGATGGTCTGGGCAAATTTAAAATATGATGATGAGGTAATTACTCCGCTTTCAGGTTTTAAAAAAGGATTCGGCTCATATAAGGTAGGCGTAAATGAAAATCTTTTAAATTTTTATAAAAAAATTATTTTAATAAGAAATAATAACCTAACTCTCAAACTAGGCAATATGAAGTTCTTATATTCCAATAATAAAAATGATACATTTGCTTTTTCAAGAACTTACAAGAATAAAGAAGTGGTTGCGGCTTTTAATATCGGAACAAAAAAAGATTCGTTTTATGTGCCCGTTAGAGGTAAGAAAATCATCTTTAAGGAACTAATTAACGGCGGTAAGGGTTTAATATCTGCTTCACCGGAAAGCAAAGCCGGGTTATCAATTAGTTTGCAACCGTTGTCCGTTAAAATTTATAAATTAACCGTTTTAAAATAGTACCAATTAATGTTATCAACAGTGAGTGAGAATTTTTTTTTGTTGAAAAATTATTTAAGAGCGCGGAATTATTCCATAGAATAAATAAAACTTAAAACTAACAAGTATTTTCTATAAAGGTATTTCTCTTGTGAATAATCTTTGTTTATTGTTTATATTCATAATTTGAAAACGACCTTTTTAGATACTCTTAATAATAAAAGATCATGAATAAAAGATAAAGCCCCGGTAGCTCAGTAGGATAGAGCGTCGGTTTCCTAAACCGCAGGTCGGAGGTTCGAATCCTCTCCGGGGTACAATAATTCAATAGTTTTTTATAACATTACTTTGAAATTTTATTGCCCGTTGAATTTTTTTATAACAAAAAACCGGTTCTAAAAAAAAATTTCAAAAAGCCTCTCCGGATAATTTATTGTAAGTATCATAAGTTTTTTTATCGAAACATACGAAAACAATTTTTTCAATTTGATTATTATTTTCTAAAAAGTTTTTGACTTCTTTAAATGCAATTTTTGTTGCTCTTTCGAGTGGAAAGCGGTATACACCGGTACTGATTGCGGGAAAGGCAATTGTTTGTATTTTATTATCAACTGTGAGTTTTAATGAATTTTGATAGCATTTTAGTAAGAGAAAATCTTCATTATGGTTTCCGCCGTACCAAACCGGTCCGACGGTATGGATTATATATTTAGCAGACAATTTAAATCCCGGAGTTATTTTCGCTTCACCTGTTGGGCATCCATTTAGCTTTCTGCAATAATCTAGAAGTTCCGGACCGGCAGCTCTGTGAATTGCTCCATCAACTCCTCCCCCGCCCAGCAGAGTAATGTTCGCGGCGTTTACAATTGCATCAACTTTCAGCTTAGTTATATCGCCTAGTACAATTTTAATTTTGTCTTCCATAAATTTATCTCCGGTCTATTTATAAAGCTCGAAATTCCTATAAGACAGTAAATAGATGATATTTCTTTTGTTGCTTTTTTTTGCTCCAGTTATTTTTAAGGTGGCTTTTATCAGGTCTAAATCACAAAGGTTTATTCTTTGTAGTTCTCTGGTGGTAATGCCTTGATGAACCAATAAACTAAGCATTAAATAATTCCGCTCTTTGCTTAAAAAGGATTGTTTGCGTTGATTTTTTGGTATGTGCTTATCGTTGTAGTTTCTTACAAAACTGTGGTAGTAATCATCGGCAAGCTGTGTGAGTTCTTCACTTGTGAAAATGTTGTAAAGTTTCTTTTTATTTGCTCCTCTAATCTTTAAAAATGTGGTTGGATTACTTGGTACTAAATCAGCTTTGAGCAAAAAAGTAAAGTAATGGTTGATTGCTAAAAGGGTATTTCTTCGGGTAATATTTTCGTGTTGCTTGTTGTTTTTTAGGTAAGCTAAATAATTTAAAATATCCTTTTTGGTGCAGTTAATTACTTCTTTATCAAACCAGTTCAAAAAGCTGTTTACATAGCGGATATAAATGTTTTGAGTGGCTTGGGCTAAATCTTTGCTTTGTAGATATTCTTTAAATTCTTGCATTTCTTCAAATTCTGTTTTTAATGTCGTCCTACTGTTAAAGGCTTATGCTTGTTGGTTTTGAGAGTTGGACACTTGGGTTTGGCTAACTGTCTTACTGTTGCTATTAATGTTGTTGTTTTGGATAAGGGTGTAATAATATTGGCGGTTTTTCCATACTCGGGTTAGTTTTTCTTGTTCGCACAAGCGTTTTAAATATCGGGCTTCGGTAATGTAGCTTCTTTGTGTTAAAGGCGTAAAATCGCTTGGTAAATATACTCTGTTGGGTTGTTGGGCTTCGAGTTCAAGCAATAATTTAAAGGTGTGTTCTTCTTTTTCCTTTATTCTTATTCGTTTGCTTGGCTTTTGAATTGGTTCAGTTGCTGCCATTAATGAGGTTGGC
>CAJXGP010000015.1 GCA_913053915.1 uncultured Ignavibacteriales bacterium
TAAAAATAATGCCATTTTTCCAAAGTGCAGTATTTTTAAACTCATCTTTCACTTTTACTTCTCTCTCAACCTTTTTATCAGGCAATTTTCACTTCTTGGACGAATAAACCATTTAGCGAAGTACTTCGTACTATTAACACTTCGATGGGGTTGGAATATTGGTACGGTACTCCCGGTGATTTCCTTTTTGCCTTTCGTACCGGTTTCTTTTATGAAGACCCGAACTATGGTAATAGAAAATTTATTACATTTGGCGCCGGTATAAGGTATGATATTTATGGGTTTGATTTTAGCTATTTAACTACTTCGGTCTTTAAAGGTGGACAAGATAACCCTCTGAATGATACTTTGAGGTTTACTATTTCAATCGGTTGGGGTGGCGCACAAAACAGTGTTCGAGGATTACCAAGAGGGTTATAATAGTTGATGATTAAAGTGATCTTTATATTTATGATTATTTCGACTAGTTTGGGTAGCTTATCTGCCCAAACCTTTATAGGGAATATTAATCCTTATCCGCTTCCTTCTTCTCCTAAAACCGTTGCAAAGGATACGGTGAAAATCCTTGCCGTACTTGTTGATTTTCAGAAGGATAAAGATGCGGCAACCTTTGGAAATGGTAAATTCGGTTCAATCTATTCTAAAGATTATGGAAATTCGATATTAGATCCTTTACCCCATAATCAGAATTATTTCAGTGAACATCTTGAGTTTGTTAAAAATTATTTTGAAAAGGTTTCCGAGGGAAAATTAATTGTAAAATATACTGTCTTACCCGGTATTATTACAGTATCTCACCGGATGAGATATTATTCTCCACCTAGTAATTCGAATGATTTTTCTTCTCTCACAGATTTTGCCAAAGAAACTTGGGCTAAAGTTGATTCCGCTTTTCCTGGTTTTAAATTTTCAAATTACAATCTTTTTACAATTTTTCATGCAGGAGTTGGAAAGGATTTGTCATTACCCGGTAGTATAGGCGATCAAAAAAATCTACCTTCGATCTATCTTGGATTGAATGCTTTTCAAAAAGTTTACGGCTCTAATTTTAAGGGATTTCCTATTTCGAATAATTCATTCGATATTGCTAATACTATGATCATTCCTGAAACGGAAAGCAGGGAAATGTCTACGTTTGGGGGCACGGTTTTATTTCAGGTAACTATAAATGGATTGTTGGTAGCAAGTGTTGCCAGCTATCTTGGATTACCTGATCTTTTTGATACAAAAACGGGTAACAGTGCTATCGGAAGATTTGGCTTAATGGATGGACAATCTATCTTTGCATATAATGGTATTTTCCCGCCCGAACCTTCGGCTTGGGAAAAAATAAGACTAGGCTGGGTAAAGCCTGTTGTGCTTTCCCCAGGCAAATATAATCTTAATGTTGTTACTCAAATTGTAGCATCTCAAGCGGATACTACTATTGTTAAAATTCCGATTAATTCTACGGAATATTATTTGGTTGAAAATAGAATAAGAGATCCTCATAAAAATGGCGTAACTCTTACTTATGTACTCGGAGGCAAAACTTTAACTAAAACTTTTAAAAAAGATACAACCGGTTTCTACAACTATCAAGTAGATTCCGTTCAAGGTGTGGTTACCGATGTTAATGAATTTGATTGGGCGCTTCCGGGTAATGGTATAGTAATTTGGCATATCAATAATAATATTATTAATTCTAAAATAGCCGACAATCAAATAAATGCCGATATTAATCATCGTGGTGTTTTTGTTGAGGAAGCTGATGGTATTTGGGATATTGGGCATGTCTTTACATCTATTTTTGGCGATAAAGTTGTCGGCAGCGGTTCACAGTACGATTTTTGGTATAAATCTAATCCCTCCAGATTTTATCATAATAAATTTTCTTTTAATACAAGACCTAGCACTAAAACCGATAACGGCGCAAATAGTTTAATCACTATTTCAAATTTCTCCAATATAGCAAACAAAATGTCTTTTAATGTACTTTACGGAGATTCTATTATAAAACCATTGTTTTCAAAAGATATTCAATTAAATAAATCTTCTATTAAAATTACTTCTGCCGGAAATAATAGGAATAATGAGTTAAGTATTTTATCTGATTCAACTTTGAATATTTATAACAATGCCGGTCATTTAATTCATAGTATCCCGGACTTCTCTAATTTTAAGACTGCTTCCATTAACTTTAATGGGACAACGTACATAGTCGGTGCATTGACTCATCAACTGAATGTTTTTATGTCTAAAGGTTCTTCAAGTTATTTAAGTTCTATTAATTTGGGTGATAGCATTGAATTGAATACGGCACCCGTAATATTTCATCAAAATACTACTCCCGAAATCCTAACAGGCAGAAAAGATGGTTATATAAACATATACTCTCTTCCGAGTGCCTTGCCAAACATCAAACCGAAATTGATATACTTTTTATGATTCTGAACATAACAATTTTATTCATCAGGGTGTTTTTTTAGATGCTGCTTTAACTCATGATGAAAAAGGCAATGAAGTAGCGGTAATTCTACTTGAAAATAATATCTTCAATATTATTTCGAATGGAAAGTTTGTTGCTGAATTCAATGTAAATTTAACCGGTTCGATAAAATCATTTTCTCTGGCGGATTTAAAACAGGACGGAGGGAATTATATTATTTTCACAAACGGAAATCAAGTTGATGCGGTTAACATGCAAGGTGCTGAAGCAAATAATTTCCCGTTTACCGATCCGGAAAACATCGGGTTTTCAGGAACTCCTTTGGCTGCAGATTTTTCGGGAAGTAACGCTTCGGAGATAATTGCTGCAACTAACGACGGTAGAATTTTTGCGATTGACGGAAATACAGGCAAAGTAGTTAACGGCTTTCCAATATCTACAGGTACCGGACTTATCACTACTCCAGTCCTTTTTGAGGATAGTAGTAAAATTTCATTAGCTACAATTAATTCATCATTAAATTTTTCCGCATGGGTTATTGGTCCAACCAAAGGTAAAATGTTTTGGACTGAAGAAAATGGAAATAATCAAAACACTGCGTTTGTGCCGGCGGCGGCGAATCAAAATTTGGTAAATGAATTTTTCCCAAAAAATCTCGCTTATAATTATCCTAATCCTGTTTATGGCTCGGAAACAACTATACGTTATTATGTTTCGGAAGATTCTAAGATTGATATTAAAATATTCGATATTGCCGGTGATTTCGTATCTGAGTTGCATGATAATGCTGTCGGAGGAATGAATAATGAAACTATATGGAATGTAAGTAATATTCAGAGTGGAGTTTATTTGGCTCACATCCAAGCTCAAAGCGTTAGCGGAAAAACTGAAAGTAATATAATTAAGATTGCTATAGTAAAATAATGAGTAAATAATATACCGGATTTCATATTAATTTGTGAGATATTATTTAACTCATATTTCACAAACTTTTAATTGATGAGCCATTTTGAACGCACTTATTTTGTTCAGTGTAAACTCCTGTGGAGTATCTCTAATCCATTGTAAAATAAAAGATTCTTCAAGTTGCCTAGCTTCTTCAGAATGATCCTAGTGAGCTTTTTAGAATGGACTCAATGATTATTTTTATATTGATGGAATTAATTTTAAAAAAATCGGGCGTTATCATAATTTTGTTTTGCTCTCATAACAATTGAAATGGAAAATAAATATGCTAAAAACTGTTGGAATAATAATTATTTTATTTCTCTTTCAAATTAGGGCTTATTCACAATCCACAGAATTTCATCCTGAATTAAAATGGTTCACGATAAAAGGAAAACATGTGGAGGTACACTATCAACAGGGAGCAGAAAGAACAGCTCTGATTACAGCCAAAATAGCTGATGAAGTATGGGGCCCTTTAACATCTCTTTATCATTACGATCCCGGCATTGTTCATTTTGTAATAGAGGATATGGATGACTACGCGAACGGCGCTACTTATTTTTTCAATAATAAAATAGTAATATGGACGAGCGCTCTTAATTTTGATCTTCGAGGTGCTCACAATTGGTTACGTAATGTTGTCACTCATGAATTTACTCATATGGTACAACTTCAAGCTGCAATGAAACTTACCAGAACCATTCCGGCTATATTTTTTCAGGCTATGAATTATGAAAAAGAAAGACGTCCGGATATACTTTACGGATATCCCAATTTTATAGTCTCTTATCCGATTGCTACCGTAAATGTTCCTTCTTGGTTTGCCGAAGGTACTGCACAATATAATCGGAAAGATTTTAATTATGATAATTGGGATACTCATCGCGATATGGTTCTTCGATGTTATGCATTAAATGGTAATATGCTTACTTGGAATCAAATGGGTATTTTTGATAAGACAAGTCTCGGAAATGAGTCGGTTTATAATGCCGGATTTGCATTAACAAGGTATATTTCGCAAGAATACGGAGAGGACAAATTAAGAGAAATTACAAAAGCTCTCAGCAAGCCCTTCACCTTTACAATTAGCGCTGCTTTTGAAGATGTTTTAGGAAAAGATGGAAATCAAATCTATAACCAATGGAAAAGTTTTGTAACGAAAAGTTATGAAAAAAGAAGTCAAAAAGTTCTAGAAAATCTCGTTACCGGAGATCAAATTATAGATGTAGGCTTTGGAAATTTTTTTCCTACTTTTTCACCTGACGGTTCCAGATTTGCGTACATCTCAAACAAAACTAATGACTATTTTGGATTATCGAATGCTTATGTCTATAATTTTGCTACTAAGAAGGGAAAATTGATTGCGAGTAATGTCCGTTCAACTTTAAGTTGGGTACCCGGGAAAAATGAAATTATTTATTCTAAAATTTCAGATGATAACCCCTACTGGTACAATGTACATGATATTTATATTTATAATCTCAATACCGACAAGGAGAAACGTCTTACTTTTGATATGAGGGCTAATCAACCGTCGGTTTCACACGATGGAAAGCATATTGTCTTTTTATTTGAAAAAGATGGAACAACCAACTTAGCAACTGTTAATATTAACGGAAAACATTTCAAGCAACTAACCTTTTTCCAAAACGGAGAACAAGTTTATCAACCTAAATATTCACCGGATGACAGTTATATTATATTTGATTATTCTTATGCGGAGAACAGGGATATTGCAAAAGTTGATACGGATGGTAAAGACTATCGTTTCTTAATCAGAACAAATCATGATAATCGGAATGCTGTTTTTAACAAGGAGGGAAATTTAATTTACTCTTCAGATTCTACGGGAATTTTCAATATTTATTCTTTAAACTTAAAGACCGGTAAGAAAAGGCAGTTAACCAATGTAATCGGAAGTGCTTTTATGCCTTCAATAGATAACAAAGGAAATATTTTATATGCAGGGTACACATCTAAAGGCTTTAAAATTTACGAAATAACACCTGCTGAACAGAATAAAGTGAAAGCCGGTTATAGCTATAGATGGGTAAATGATCCTCCTTTAGGGAAAGATAAACCGAATGGCGATATCCAAAATTTCAATCTTCAAAAGTTGGTGCATTATAACGATTATCAAATGCCTGATTATAAACCTGAAAGATATACAAGTGAGTTTACCAAATTATCATTTTTTCCTTTCATAAGGTATGATAACTATAATACTTCCAGTTCTTTTCTCGATAAACTTAAACCTGGTGTGTATATTTCGTCTAGTGATATGTTAGATAAATATTCGTTATTTGCCGGTGGTGCAATCAATGCAAGAATGGAAAGGGATTTATTCCTCATTTTAAATTATCGTGATAAATTGCCCTTACTCTTTAATCTAGGAATAAGACCGGAATTAACCTTCGAGGTGTATAATATTAGTAGGAAAGCCAATACAACCGTTTCATTCGGTGCCGATACAATTGGAACAACCGTAAGATACGATTATCAAATACCTACTAATGTATCGTATAATTTATTGGAATTTGATTTCTCCGCTAGGCAAAGAATCTTATCAAGGGGTCAGAATCTGGAATTTAAATATATTTTCAGCCGTTATTCGGCTAGTTTGGAAAGTTTTACATTACCGGATGGAACTTTATATCCGACCACTAATGATAATTATTTAATCGGTAATAATTTTCAATTAAAATATACTTATAGTTCCATTACTCCTTCGGTGAACGCAAATATAAATCCTGTTGGGGCACAGCTTGATTTTACATACAATTATGAACTAAATAAATTTAATCCCAACGGAAACTATAAAGTTGAAAATGGAATGCTCAAACCGGTTTTTGATAATTTTAATTTTAGCAGGCTTGAGCTAAATACTAGAATTCATTTTAAACTTACAAAATATCAAACTTTTACTACCCGGATCCGGCTCGGTTCAATTTTAGGGCGAACTGTTCCGGACTTCTTCGATTTTTATTTAGGTGGGATTGTCGGTATGAAACCATATCCTTTTTATGCATTAGGTGGAAATAACATAGCTTGGTTGAAACTAGCATATAGATTTCCGGTTTGGAGAAATATTGATACCAGATTCGGACAACTTTATATTGATAAGATATTCTTATCTTTGTACGGCGATATCGGAAATGCTTGGAACGGAAAATTACCGTCAATTAATCATTTTAAAAAAGGCGCAGGAGCAGAAATCAGAATACACATGAATTCCTATTATCTTTTTCCAACGGATTTATTCTTTGACGCTGCGTACGGTTTTGATAAATTTACAAAAGATTTCCTCGGTAAAAGAATTACCTATGGGAAAGAGTGGCGCTTCTATGGGGGCTTGATGTTCGGATTTAATTATTGATAATGTTTAAAGTTTACTTTTGAACTAATAAAATTTTATTGTTACTGATTCTTTCAAATATTTTAAGGACAATGATGAAAGCTTATAAATTTTTTTTGTTATCCGGTTTAATTTTAATTTCAGGAATTTTCATTTCTTCCAACGGACAAAGTTCAAACCTGTTTAAGAAATCACTTACCGGTAATCTGCAATTTGATTCGAATATCGTTTCGAATGATTTAACAATTCCGAATAAACCAAATATCCAATTACAGAACCCAAGAAAGAAATCTAGATTTTTAGCCGGTTTATTATCTGCTATAGTTCCTGGTGCCGGGGAATTTTATTCAGAGCATTATTTAAAAGCTGCTATCTTTGCAATAGTGGAAGCATCAGCTATCACTACTGCGGTTTTATATAACAATAGAGGTAGCCGGCAAACAGATTTTTTTCAAAATTACGCCGATGCTAACTGGTATGTGTCTAAATATGCCTATTGGGCATTAAAACACGCTAAGGAAATTAACTCCGATATCAATCCTAATGATTATCATATTTTTAGAAACGTCGATGTTGGTACAATAAATCCGAATACTGCAAATTGGAAAAAATTAAACGGTGATGTAGATTGGATTAAATTAAATGAATTTGAATCGGCGCTAGGTTCAAATCCTCAATCGGGTGGTTTTACACATAGACTTCCGTATCATGGAGAACAGCAATACTATGAATTAATCGGCAAATATTATCAATATTCTATGGGTTGGAGAAAAACAGATATATCCAATTCAAATTACGCTGTAGTACCACCGCAAATGACTTATTATGCGCATCAAAGAGGATTAGCTAATGATTATTTTAATACCGGCGAAGCTGCAGTTGTCTTCATTTACTTAAATCATGTTTTAAGCATGTTCGATGCTGTTTGGAGTACCGATAGGTATAATGATAGTTTATTAGCAATGAATTTCAGAATACAAGGGGTAAATTATGCCGGTAAAATGGAACTGATTCCTACATTGAATATGAGCTATAATTTTTGATTCGTTGAAGAATATTTTCTTATTTTGCGATATTATTTATAATTTGAAATAGTATCGCTTTTTTATGCAGATGCTTTTAATTAAATTTACTCAACTTGACCGATAAATTTTATTTAGGCATCAAGAATTGCAGAAAAGGTTGGTAAATAAAGCTTTTTATTAAACAATTCATAGCTTGAAATTTGATTAGATCAATTAGATTAACCCTGTTAGATAATCATAATATGCTTTTTCATTTATTAAAATAAATGTATCTAACGGGGTTAATTATAAATTTAGACTTTATTATGGACACAAGCTTAATTGGAAATATAAATATATGAAAAAGAGAATGGTAGCAATAGTCGGCAGACCGAATGTAGGTAAGTCAACGCTGTTTAATAGATTAATCGGAAGACGTAATGCCATTGTAGATTATTCAAGTGGTGTGACACGTGACCGAAATTACGGTGAGGTTAGCTGGAGCGGCAAAGAGTTCAATTTGATTGATACCGGAGGTTATGTGCCTGACTCGCTTGATCTTTTTGAAAGTGCAATCAGGGAACAAATAGATGTCGCAATAACTGAAGCCGATGTAATTTTGTTTGTTGTAGATGTCCGGACAGGTATTCATCCGATTGACATTGAAATAGCAAAGATCCTTCGAGAATCAAATAAAAATTTTTTATTAGTTGTTAATAAAGTTGATTCGGAGAATTTTGAATCCGGTTCATTGGAATTTTACAAATTGGGAGTCGGTAAAGTTTATGAAATTTCGGCATTAGGCGGTCGGAAGGTAGGTGATTTACTGGATGATATCTCGGTTGATTTTCCTAACATTGATGAAGATGAAAAGGAAGACCCAAGATTAAAAATTGCTGTTGTCGGTCGTCCGAATGTAGGCAAGTCATCTTTAGTTAATGTGTTGCTGGGTTTTGAACGTAGTATTGTTACTCATATACCCGGTACTACACGTGATAGTTTGGATTCGACTTTAAAATACTATGGCCGGGAAATTGTTTTGATCGATACTGCCGGACTGAGGAAAAGTAAAAAGGTAAAAGAGAATATTGAATATTTTTCAAATATCCGCACTTTAAAAGCCATTGGAGAATGTGATGTTACGATTATAATGCTCGAAGCTCAATCCGGATTAGAAAAACAAGATCAAAAAATTATTGATGAAGCAGTACGCCGACGAAAAGGAATAATACTTGCCATAAATAAATGGGATTTGTTCGAGAAAGAAACAAATACGGCTAAAAAATTTGAGGATGAAATTAAGTTGAAAGCCGGTGCAGTTGATTATTTACCTGTAATGTTTATTTCCGCGTTAACTAAAAAAAGAATTTTTAAGTTAATTGATTTAAGTATTAAGATTCATGAGGAGAGGAAGAAAAAGATTCCTACCAATCGATTAAATGATATACTCTTGCCTGAAATAGAGAAGATAACTCCACCTTCTTCTCCCTCCGGAAAAGAAATTAAAATTAAATACATAACTCAAGCCGGTAATCATTATCCGATATTTCTTTTTTTTGTAAATTACCCTAAAGAAATACCGGAAAATTACAAAAGATTTTTAGAGAAACTTATTAGAAAGAATTTTGGATTTGAAGGTGTTTCGATAACGCTTTCTTTTAAAAACAAATGATTACACCTAAAAAAATTATAATTGTCGGAGGAAATGCAGCGGGTGCAGCCGCTGCAGCAAAATCAAAACGTATTAATCCGCAGGCATCTGTTATTTTATTTGAAGCAAGCGATTATATTTCTACCGGAACATGTGAAATCCCGTATGTTATTTCAGGCGAAATCAGTAGTTATCAAAATATTGTTTATTACACGGCTCAAAAGTTCTTCGAAGAAAAAGGAGTAAGGGTTTTTGTTAATCATTTGGTTGAATCAATTAACCGTAAGGAAAAGTTTATTTCCGTTAAAGATTTAAAATCTTCGGAAAGTAAAATTTACAATTATGATACTCTTGTTCTATCTACCGGTTCAAGTGCTAAAAGACTTCCGGATTTACTCAACAATCCTAAAAATATATTTACGTTAAAGAACATTCAAGATTTGAAAAACATTATAGATTATTCCAGGATTACTAATGTTAAACGGGGGGCAATTTTCGGTTCGGGATACATAGGGCTGGAGGCGGCAGAGGCATTTAAAAAAAATGGAGCGGAAGTTGTAATCATTGAAAAAGAAAAACTTCCTATGCCTTCTGCGGAAATAGAAGTTAGAAGTCTAATCCTTGAATTATTAAAACAAAAGGGAGTAGAATTTTATGGTAAAATTGATCATCCGAAATTCAACTATTTAACCGATAAAATACAAAGTATAACAATTGAAAGCAGAATTTTAGAATTTGATTTAATTATATCCGCAATCGGATTTCAACCTTGTAACATTCTCGCTATTCAATCCAAATTAGAAATCGGTATATATGGCGGAATCAAAGTCGACAGAAAACTTAAAACATGCGATGCCGATATATTTGCTGCAGGAGATAATATTGAAGTGATAAATGCTATAACAAGGAAGCCTGAATATATACCGCTTGCAACGGTTGCTCATGAATATGGACATATAGCCGGTGAAAATGCTGCCGGCGGAAATATGTATGTCGAGCCGGTAGTCAAAAATATAGGTGTTAAAATATTTAATAAATTTTTAACAATTGTTGGGCTAACTAGTATGGAAGCATATAACTTCATGATACCCTTTAATAGTGTTGAAGAAGTAGCAACTAATCTAGTAAAAGTAATGCCTAACAGTCAAAAAGTATTCGGTAAAATAATTTATCGGAAGCACTCGAAGAAGCTGCTTGGTGCATCATTTTTTGGGGGTAGGGAAGTTGCCGGATATGCAGATTTAATTTCCTTGCTGATAAGTACAAATCAACCTGCAGATATACTATCGCAAGTAAATTATAATTATTCTCCTCCGTTATCGCCATTTATTAATTTATTATCTATTTTAGGAAGAAAAATTAAATAGAAAATTATTTTTGTTAAAATTATAGAGGTGTTATGTCAACAAAATATAAAAATTTTACTCTTATTGATCATCCATTAGTAAAAAGAGATATTACCCTATTGAGAGATAAATCGACTTCTCCCGAAACTTTTAGAGCAGCGGTTCATAGAATTTCAAATATACTGGCAGTTAAAATTAGTAATAATTTTCATCTAGCCGAAAAAAATATTACAACACCTTTAGAAAAAACTATCGGTTATAAGCTGATTCAAGAAATTGTTTTAGTTCCGGTTCTTCGTGCCGGATTAGGGATGGTGAACGGTTTTCTTTCGCTTATTCCGGATGCCAAGGTCGGACACATTGGATTACAAAGAGATGAAAAAACTTTACAACCGGTAGAATATTATTATAAAACCCCTAAAAACATCGATGAATCGAAAGTAGTTCTGTTAGACCCAATGCTTGCAACAGGCGGCAGTGCCTCCGAAGCATTAAAATATTTAAAGAAAAGAAATAGTAAAAACTTAATCTTTGCTTGTCTCGTAGCAGCTCCGGAGGGTATTAAAAAATTAGGGAAAGATCATCCTGATGTAATGATATATGGTACGGCGATAGATAGGGAATTGAATGATAAAGGTTATATTTTACCCGGTTTAGGTGATGCTGGTGACAGAACATTTGGGACCCTTTAAATATTTTATCGTTGTACTTTTCTGTTTTTTAGCAACAAATAAAATATATTCGCAAAATTATCCGGATTCCACCTTAAATACTTTACTTAAAAAAGGGATAGAGCTTATAATTACACAGCAATATAAAGATGCTTCTAAAGTATTTAATTTATTAAATAAAAATTATCCTCATCTTCCATTTGGGAAAATATATTTAGCAGCCAATGAAATTGCGAGAAATTATGATTATGCTGAAAATTTAAACTCGGATTCCATCCGTTATTATTTAAAAAGCGCTGTAAGGCAATCCGATTCTTTATTAGAAATAAATAAAAATAACGTTTGGTATCAATATTTTGTAGCACTTAGTGAAGGATATTTATCTTACTACAACGCTTTAACTAAAAATTGGTTTTCAGCTTTGGACGAAGCAATTTCTTCTGTTTCCGGATTTGAAAAATGCTTAAAAATTGATCCTCATTTCTATGAAGCTTATATTGCAATCGGAACGTTTAAATATTGGAAAGGCAGAAAAACACAATTTTTAAATTGGCTTCCTTTTATTCCTAATGAGGAAAAAAGCGCAATTAAATTATTGAATTTTGCCGTTAATCATTCATCTTATAATACTTATCTTGCAATAAACTCTTTGATATGGATTTATATAGATAGGAAAGAACCTTTACGAGCTGTTGAATTAGCCGGGAATGCTTTAAAAAAATATCCAAATTCCCGTTTTTTTATGTGGGGACTAGCACGTGCTTATGAAAATTTAAACGTAGAAAAGGCAATTCATATTTATAATAATTTATTAAATTCGTATTTAAAGGTTGAAAGTAATAACGGTTTTAATGAAATATTGTTAAAATATATTTTGGCTAAATTATATTATAAAGCCGGTGATAAAACCGAATCATTACGTTTGTGTAACGAAATTTTGAATATTAAAAATATTTCAACAAGCGTTAAACGTCGATTGAAAGATCGATTAGAGGAAGTCCG
>CAJXGP010000016.1 GCA_913053915.1 uncultured Ignavibacteriales bacterium
AAATAAAAGGACAAATACTTTGTTTTGTAGGAGCACCGGGAGTCGGCAAAACTTCATTGGGCAAATCTATTGCACGAGCACTCGGTAGAAATTTCGTTCGTATTAGCCTTGGAGGAATTAGAGACGAAGCAGAAATTCGCGGTCATCGCAGAACTTATATAGGTTCAATGCCCGGGAAAATAATCCAATCGATGAAAAAAGCCGGAACAATTAATCCGGTAATGCTCCTCGATGAAATTGATAAGATGAGTATGGATTTCAGGGGTGATCCTTCATCTGCAATGCTTGAGGTTCTAGATTCCGAACAAAATAATACATTTAATGATCATTATTTGGAGATTGATTATGATCTCTCACAAGTTATGTTTATAACAACTGCAAATGTCCGCTATAATATACCTCTTCCTCTTCAAGATAGGATGGAAATAATTGAGCTTTCAGGTTATCTTGATTTCGAAAAAAGCGAAATAGCTAAAAGGCATATTATTCCGAAGCAACTTAAAGCTCATGGGCTTGATAATAAAAATGTGATAATCGAAGATGCAGCCATAAAAAAAATAATAACCGAATATACAAGAGAAGCAGGGGTAAGAAATCTTGAACGTGAACTTGCATCGGTATGCCGTAAGATTGCTAGGGATATCGTAGTAAAAGAATCAAGAAACGGTAAAGCAGGCGAAAAAACAAACTTTAAAGTTGATGAAAAGAAAGTTGAAGAATATTTGAAAATACCTCGCTTTAGGAAACACAAGCACATTAATGAAAATCAGGTTGGAAGTGTAACCGGTTTGGCATGGACAAGCGTAGGCGGAGAAATATTAGATGTTGATGTTACTATCATGAATGGTTCTGAACGATTTATGCTCACAGGTCAGCTAGGAGATGTAATGAAAGAATCGGCGCAAGCTGCTCTCAGTTATATTAGATCTAATGCAAAAAAATTAGGGTTGAATCCTAATTTTTATAAAGACAAAGAAATTCATATCCATTTACCGGAAGGTGCAATTCCCAAAGATGGACCGTCTGCCGGTATAACTATGGCAATGGCTTTGCTTTCGGCTGTTAGCGGAAAACCTGCTTCAAATAAAGTTGCAATGACCGGTGAAATTACATTGCGGGGCTATGTGCTTCCTATTGGCGGATTAAATGAAAAACTACTTGCAGCTAAACGAAATGAAATCCATACTATTCTTATCCCTAAAGATAATGAAATAGACTTGCAAGAAATACAGGAACTGGTTAAAAAAGATTTGGAAATTATCCCGATTCAAAAAATAGAGGATGCGATACCGTATGTATTTTCGAATTTTTCAACTAAAAATAAAGTAACAAAGAAAAAATCTGCAAGCCTTAAAAAAGTGGTCAAGTAAATGGCTGAATCAATTCTAATCAATAAAAGACTTTCATTAGAAGGACAGTATAAGTTATTTATTAAACAAATTAAATCACTGCTTAATAAAAATGATAACTACCTTTCAAATTTATCAAATCTAACCGCAGCATTTAAACAATCTTTCGATAAAATAAGTTGGGTAGGCTTTTATATTTTCGATGGTAAGAAGCTATACTTAGGACCTTTCCAAGGTAAAGCAGCATGCACTGAAATAGATATCGGAAAAGGAGCTTGTGGTACTGCAGCTCAGAAAAGAGAGACGGTAATTGTACCAAATGTAAATGAATTTCCAGACCATATATCATGCGATGCGGATTCCCGCTCAGAGATTGTTATCCCTTTAATTAAAAATAAAGAACCTTTTGGGGTATTGGATATTGACAGTACATTTTATTCATCGTTCAATGAAATTGATAAATTTTATTTGGAAGAAATTGCAAACTTTTTAATGCAAGAAATATTATAATTAAGGATTTTTATGTCGTACATCGTTACAGCTAGGAAATGGCGTCCACAAAAATTCAGTGAAGTAGTTGGGCAAGAACATATCACAAAAACTTTACAAAATGCTATTAAAAACAATCGTATTGCGCACGCTTATTTATTTACCGGACCGCGAGGCGTTGGTAAAACAACAACCGCAAGAATACTTGCAAAAACATTGAACTGCTTGAACCCGGTTGATAATGAACCTTGCAATGAATGTGAAATGTGTAATCTTATTCAACATAATCAATCACTTGATATAATCGAAATTGACGGTGCATCTAATCGCGGAATAGATGATATCAGAGCCTTGCGCGATTTGGTTAAATATGCTCCGACAAAAGGTGAATATAAAATTTACATTATCGATGAAGTTCACATGCTTACCCGCGAATCTTTTAATGCATTCCTAAAAACTTTAGAAGAACCGCCTCCACATACAATATTTATTTTTGCAACAACAGATGTACATAAAGTTCCGTTAACTATAATTTCGCGGTGTCAACGTTTCGATTTTAGAAGAATTCAATTGGATACTATTAAACTTTTACTTTCTAAAATTGCAATGGAAGAAAAGATTACTATAAACGATAAAGCTTTAACTATTATTGCTAAAAAAGCTGACGGAGCCCTTCGAGATGCTGAGAGTTTCTTCGATCAAATTGTTTCGTTCTGCGGAAATGATATCAATCCGGAGACAGTTTCAAAAATGTTGAATCTGATTGACGATGAAATTTATTTCACTATTTCCGATGCTGTTCTTCAAAAAAACTTTAAAGCTGTTTTTGATGTAACCGGCAAAATTTATGAAAACGGTTGGAACTTTATAGATTTCATAAGCGGGCTTATTGAACATTTCAGAAATATTATGATTGTTGTTTTAACCGGAAAAGTTGATTTGGTTGAAACTGCCGATATTTATAAAGAAAAATACTCCGCCTATGTAAATGAATTTTCCAAAAGCGATATTTTACGACTTCTTAATTTCCTGAATAAAACTCAGCAAGAATTACGATATACTCAAAATCAAAAACTAAAGATAGAAATCGCTCTGTGTCATTTAATAGGTTTGGAAAAAACATCTACAATTTCCGACCTGTTAAATCTTATTGAAAATAATGAAATAAAAAATTTGGAAGATAAAACGGATAAAAATGACTTTTCATCAGCTTATCCAAATAATTCGGATAGTTCAAAAAATTTAAAAGAAGTAACTACAACTACCTACACTTCCCAAGAAACTAAATCTTCCGATAACAAATTCAAATCTATAAAATCTAGCTCAACTTCAAATTTTGCCGCTAAGAATTTTAATTTCGATACAATTTTGAAAAATTGGGAAAGTTTCGTTCAATCTATCAATGCTGAAAAGGGATTAATTCTCGGTCCAATGGTGCAAAATCTTAAGCCAATAGAATTTTCGGGGAACAATTTAACTGTTTATTGTAGTAATGAAAACAGCAAAGAAGAAATACTTGCTCAAAAAAATTACTTAGATAATAAAACAAATGAAATATTTGGCAAAAGGATATCTATAAGTTTTACGGAAAAAAAGATATCAAATAAGGTTGCTCCTGATATTCCTTCTGAACGACCTATTACTGAACAAAAAATCAAAAATAATCCGGGCAATAAAGATGATCCGCTTGTAAAGACAATAATTCATGAATTAGGCGGAAAAGAGTTGATTTAATTAGTTATTTAAAATTTTGCTGCTTTATCAGCTTAACTTATTGAAATTAATAATATTTAGTTCATTATAAATAATTTTGAAATTTAGAATAATATTATTTATATTTAAAGATTATGTCAAAAAAAATGGTAGTCGCAATTGATGGACATGCCGGAGCAGGAAAAAGTACTTCGGCAAAGTTAGTTGCTCAGAAATTAGGTTACCTATATATTGACACAGGTGCAATGTATAGAGCATTAACATATTGGGCGATTCTAAAGAATGCTCTTGATGATTCCAAAGCAGTTACGGAAATAGCTGAAAAATCCGATATTGTTCTTAAATTTATTGACGGAACTACTCAAGTAACTTTTAATGGCGAAGATATTACCCCGTTTATAAGATCGCAAAAAGTAAATTTGAATGTTAGTTTAATTAGCAAAATTGAAAGAGTGAGAGAAATTCTTGTTAAAAAACAAAGGGAAATGGCTGAAAATAATAGCGGTGTTGTAATGGAAGGAAGGGATATCGGCAGCGTTGTTTTTCCGGATGCCGATGTTAAAATTTTTCTTACGGCTTCTATTGAACAAAGAGCATTAAGAAGACAAAAAGACTATGCCGATGCAGGAATTCAAATATCGCTTGATGAAATAAAAAGTAATTTGATTCAGCGTGATAATTTGGATTCCACTAGAAATATTAGCCCTCTGTTAAAAGTTCCTGATGCAATTGAAATTAATACATCTGATTTAACCATAGATGAGCAGGTTGAAATAATATTAGAAAGAGTCAAGGAAGTAGTACGGCAAAAAGAGATCAAAATTCAATCTGACGACAAAAATTAATTGCTGAGTTTTTTCTAAAAATCATTATTTATAAAATATCATTTCCATAAAAATGTATTCGATAAAGTAGGATCCAATTTTAGATTATGATTTATTAAAGTGACTTAATAAGTAGTTCTTAACAAATTAAAAATTTATTTATAAGACATATCAAAATTCTATAATATTGATGTCAAAATTGGTTTGAGATTAATTAAATTTTCAACTGCCTCGGCAGTGAAAAGCCATCAGAATTAACAAATGTTAAATTAAACTTTACTGTAATATTGTCTCCGGATGGCAGAGTACAATCATTACAAAAAAATCTAATTTTAGGAGGATTAATGTCCGAAGAAACCAAAGATATGAAAAAAGGATTAGCAACTGTCTATGATTATGAAAAGGCTAAGAAACAATTCAACGATGAGGAATATTCAGAAGAAGAATTTTTAGCACTAGCTAAACTTTATACCGAATCGTTCAAAGACGTAAAAGAGGGTGAATTAATAAAGGGAAAGATTGTCAGAATTGTGGGAGACAATGTAATTTTGGATGTTGGATTTAAATCAGAAGGGTCAATTTCTCTTGGTGAATTTCATATATCTGAAGAAGTTAAAGTCGGCAATGAGGTTGAAGTAGTGCTTGAAAGTGTGGAAGATCGGGATGGCAATCTTGTTTTAAGTAAACAAAGGGCGGATTTCTTACGCATTTGGGAAAGAGTTGTCAATGCACATGAAACCGGAGAGATTATCCAAGGAAAAATTCTTAAAAGAATTAAGGGCGGCATGGTCGTCGACCTTATGGGTATGGAAGCATTCTTACCGGGTTCTCAAATAGATATTAGACCGATCCGTGATTTTGACGCATTTGTCGGTCAAACAATGGATTTTAAAGTTGTAAAAGTAAATGTTCCGACAGAAAATGTGGTGGTTTCTCACAAAGTATTGGTCGAAGAAGAAATTGCAGATCAAAGAGATGCTATTCTCAATAGCCTTGAAGCAGGTCAAATTTTGGAAGGTAATGTTAAAGCAATCACTGATTTTGGCGTTTTCGTTGACCTCGGCGGTGTCGACGGCTTGATTCACATCACCGATCTAAGCTGGGGTAGGATTAATCATCCAAACGAAGTTGTGAAATTAGATCAGACAATAAAAGTAGTGGTAACTGATTTTGATGAAGAGAAGAAAAGAATTTCACTTAGTTTGAAAAAATTATTACCGCATCCTTGGGAAAATATCAATGAGAAATATAAGATCGGTGATAAGGTTTCAGGCAGAGTTGTCTCTCTTACAGATTATGGTGCTTTTATTGAACTCGAAAAAGGAATAGAAGGTTTAATACATAATTCTGAAATGAGCTGGACACAGCATATCAAACACCCGTCACAGGTTGTTGCAATGGGACAAGTTATCGATGCAGTTATTTTAAGCCTAGATAAAGAAGAAAAAAAAATATCACTTGGTATAAAACAGCTTGAGCCGGATCCTTGGGAATCTTTAATGTTGAAATATCCTGTGGGTTCTAAACATACGGGCATCGCTCGAAATCTAACAAATTTTGGCGCTTTTGTTGAATTGGAGCCCGGAGTTGATGGTTTAGTTCATATTTCGGATCTATCATGGACAAAAAAGATACGTCATCCCGGCGAAGTTGTTAAAAAAGGCGAAAAACTTGATGTGATCGTTCTCGGTGTTGACGTTGAACAAAGAAAAATTTCTTTAGGGCATAAACAAGTTGAAGATAACCCTTGGTTTAATTTTGAAAAACTCTATTCAGTTGGTACTGAAACAAAAGGTAAGGTAGTCCGAATAATAGAAAAAGGATTAATTGCCGAATTACCTGAGAATGTTGACGGTTTTGTACCCATTACACAACTGGCAAACAGTAAAATTAAGAACATTGCAAATCACTTTCCAATTGATGATATATTACCGTTAAAGGTTATCGAATTCGATAAGGAAAACAAAAAAATTGTACTTAGCGTAATTACTGCTCTTAAGAATAAATCTGAGGAGGAAGTTAGGGATTACCTTGACAAACATAAACTCGATCGTGTTTCAACTCAGGAGATTCTTAATTCCGATACCGGAACAATTGGTCCGGTTGATTTTCCAATATTTGAGGTTACCGACGAAAACAAGAAAAACAACACGGATAAAAAATCTCAATAATTAAATTGATAATAAATTTAACAAGAGCGGGATTTTCCCCGCTCTTAAAATTTTAAAACCAATCAAATGTTAAAAACGGTTGCTTTACATACATTGGGTTGTAAATTGAACTTCTCCGAAACTTCAACTATCGGAAATCAATTTCTTCAAAGAGGATTTGATATTGTTGAATTTACCGAACAAGCGGATGTATATTTACTCAATACCTGCAGCGTTACGGAAAATGCAGAAAAAGAATGCCGACAAGTTGTGCGACGAGTTCTGAGACAAAATCCTGCTGCGTATATTATTGTTACAGGTTGTTATGCACAACTTCGCCCAAATGAAATTGCCGAAATTGATGGTGTAGATGCTATTCTCGGCAGTAAAGAAAAATTTGAACTTTTCTCAATTTTAAATGATTTTAATAAAATACATCTTTCATGTATTCATGTATCACCAATTGAAGAATTGAATAATTTTGAGGGTGCCTCCTCTACAGACGCCGATAACAGGACAAGGGCTTTTCTTAAGATTCAAGATGGCTGCGATTATTTATGTTCATTCTGTACTATCCCTAAGGCAAGAGGTAAGAGCAGAAGCAAATATCCTCAAGAAGTTCTAAGGGATTTCTGTAATTTACTTGATAAAGGATATAAGGAAATTATTTTGACGGGAGTAAATGTCGCTGATTATGGTAAAAAATTTAATACCAATCTTTTTAAACTGCTTTCTGAAATTGTAAAAATTCCTCGTAATTTCAGAATAAGAATTAGTTCAATTGAACCGAATTTACTTTCCGATGAAATTTTGGATCTTGCGGCATCCAGTGAAAAGATTTGTAATCATTTTCACATACCTCTTCAGAGCGGAAGTCCAAAAATCTTAAGATCCATGAAAAGAAGATATTCTACTTCTTATTATTCGGAATTAATTCATAAAGCAAAAAGAAAAATTGATGATCTCGGAATAGGCGTTGATGTAATTGTAGGGTACCCGGGAGAAACCGAAGAAGATTTCCAAAAAACCTATAATTTTTTGTGTGCCTTACCTATTTCCTATCTTCATGTCTTTACATATTCAGAAAGACCGGATACTCATGCAGTTAATTTAGAAAACAGTGTTGATGTATACGAAAGGAAAAAAAGAAATAAAATGCTGCGTATTCTCAGTGAAAAAAAGAGATATCAATTTTACTCTTCGATGATTGGAAAAGAAATTGATGTATTATTTGAATCGGCAAATCATGATGGTACAATAAAAGGTTTTACGTCAAATTATGTCAAAGTACAAACCGAATATTCACCTGAATTGACTAATAATTTTGCTAAGGTTAAAATATCAAGTATTACAAACAAATTGTGTACGGGTAATGTAGTAGGGACTAAAAAATCAATTGACTTAAAAGCTTCTTAATACTAAAATTATAATTAAAAAAATGAAACAAATTATAGCAGCACTATTTCTAGTATCGACGCTCTCATTTTCACAAACCATTATATATAAAAACCACCTTTCTTTGGAAAATTCGCTTAAAAAAAATCCCTATTCTCAGATTCACTTCAATAATAATTTGTTTTCTTCAGAAATACATCGAAAGAGTGCCGGATTAGCAATTATTTATTCTCTTCTATTACCCGGCATGGGCGAGCTATATGCCGGTTCATATTCGTCCGGTAAATATTTTACAATTGCTGAAGCTTCCTTATGGGGAATGTATTTTAGTTTTAATACATACAGCAATTGGAAAAGAGATAAATATATTGAATATGCAACTTACAAAGCCGGTGTAAATCCGCAAGGGAAAGATCCCAAATACTACGGCATCATAGGTGATTACATGACTATTAACGATTATAATAATAGCAAAGCCAGGGAAAGAAACTTTTCTACAATGTATCCCACTAATCAATATTATTGGAAATGGAACAGTAAACAAGATAGAAAGTCTTATAGAAATTTATGGACTACAAGTGAAGTATCTCATAATGCATTGAGGTTTATCATCGGCGGTTTAATTTTAAACAGGATTGCCAGTGTGATAAATGCTGTTCGGCTCGTAACAAGATATAATAACGGTATAAATTCTGAAACAACATGGAACATTTCGGCCGGTGTTTCCAAACTGGCAAATTTACCGTATGGTATAGTTATAAATTTTCAAACGGAATTTTAATCTAATAGCCTAATTCCAACGAAATAAAAAAACTTTTATTTTGATTAAATTGAACCAAATTAATCTACAATAAGTCAGGAGTTCTGATTATAGAAGATTTGTGGAGGTGGCGGGAGTCGAACCCGCGTCCGAGATTAAGATCCAAAGAACATCTACACATATAGTCTGTCATTTAATTTAACTTAAAGCTACCGGACAGGCACGCATCACCTTAAGCTTACCCATTAATGGATTCATCTCCTCTATAAGGGCGATAGATTTGGATATCATATCTAAACGACGTTCTTCTAAATCCCGATATGAGAAAATTTAGAGAACGGCTGCGTCTTTATTACGCAGCTAAGGCGTAGTTATTTTCGCCAGTTATTGTTTTATTCCCAATTGTTTTACGTGTACTTTGGGGAACACGATGTGCAGTTCTATGCTTCTCTAATCCCGTCGAAACCAAAATTCACCCCCAATTAGCGGTGATCTTAAAAAATAGATTTATGTAAGAGTTCAATCTGAAAAGCTGATATTCTCACATTATTATTTTAACGGAAACCGTCCTCACAAATAAAAAGTGAAGATTTATTAAAAATTCCAGTTTTTTAGATTTCCATTTTCCACTTCCGTAAAATCAATTTTTAGACCGATCTCATTTAATGATTTATAAGTCTCCTCTAAAAAGGTATTCTTCAAATGGAGAAATTTTGATTTTTGTTAATATTTACAACTTGAAAATTTACGATCGACCTTTTTAGATACGCATCATTTATACTATTTCTGCCAAATAACGTCCGGGATATTGGCGATTTTATTTTCATAACGTGAAAGAACAAAAAATAAATCCGATAATCTATTTAAGTAAGTTATAATATTATTATTAACTTTCTCTCTTTTACTAAGCGAAACCGCTTTTCGTTCCGCCCTCCTGCAAATTGTTCTGCAAACATGTAAAAACGCTGCACTTTTAGTTCCACCGGGCAGGATAAAATTTTTCAACGGCAGTAGTTTCTCTTCAAATTTATCAATCTCTTTTTCTATTTCTTCAGAATATGATTCTTGTACTCTTACTATATTTAATTTTCTATTTTTCAGGTTATAAGGAGTTGACAGATCAGAACCGGTAGAAAAGAGTTGATTCTGTATTTTTTCCAATAGAATTAGTATTTCCTCATCTTTAATTTCTGTTATTGTCAGGCCTATAAAAGAATTCAACTCATCTATTGTTCCGTAAGCATCAATTCTTTCAGAGCTTTTTGAAATTCTTACACCACCAAATAATCCGGTTTCTCCTTTATCTCCCGTTTTGGTATAAATTTTCATTTTTTAGATTTTAAATTGTGCACGATAACTTCTACTGAATTATTATGCGAATTTCTAATTATCAATTTTGTACCTTCCTCTGAATATGCTTTTCTTACATAAGCTAGACCGAGCAATTTATCTGATTTTTTAGAATAAGCCAAAGAAGTAATTTTTCCAACATTTTTATCATTTTCATCGAACAAAGTATACTCCTCATTTTTATCGACCATCTTCTCTATTGTTATCCGCTTTAATTTTCTTTGTACTTTATCAAAAGCATCTAAACGAGCAATAACTTCTTGTCCAATATAACAACCTTTTTTAAAATTTACTAAGTTTATTAATTCTACTTCGTAGGGGTTATAAAGATCGTTTAATTCATTTGGTGCTGCGGGTATGCCGTGTTCCACTCTATATAAATTATAGGCATCTTCACCAACCATCTTGAAATCGAATGGTCCTTTATTGTTCTGCATATATTTAACAATTCCAAGACCGTTGCCGGCTTCCGTAATAATGATGAAGTTATTATGGCCATCTTCGCCAATGCGTTTTACAAGAAAAAACATCATTCCCTCAACAATAGCGATTTTGAATGAATCACGTTCGGTTTTATTGACAATTTCACCAGCCAACAAAGTTATGAAAGAATCAGCTTGCGGACCTATTACTTGTAAGACAGTATATTTACCGGCAGCATCCGATAATTTTACGTCATCAGTAAGAACATACTTTGATATCCAACTCATTACTTTACCTTTATTATGAAAGCTGCACAAAAGCAACTGGTGATCTTCAAAATTTAAGATTGAGGCTACATCAATTATTCTTCCTTTCTCAGTAGTAAAAATTGTGTCTACCAAACTTCCTTTGGCAACATCTTTCAAAGAATTAGTTGTGATCCTGTGTAGAAAATCCATTGCGTCTTTCCCGCTCAGTTCTATAATTCCTTCATGAGAAATATTTCTCACACCTACACCTTTGAAAAGCGCATATATCTCATCATCAATATTTGAATAAGATTTAATTAAGTTTGGAGTATCCGGATCACTAATTACCGGATAACCCAACGAGTCAAAATATTCTAAAAATAAATTCGTTATTGTTTCAATCCCTGTCATTAATACTCCTGCTTTTTCTGCTAATTTTATATCAACACTAAATAAATCTTATTTATGAATTTGTTAAAAAGTTTGAGGATGATTATTCGATGAAAAACTTCTACCAAACAATTTTTTCTAAACAAAATATAGAGTCTAGTAAAAAATTATTAATAATTCATGTAAGATATAAAAAAGGAGAAAACATTATATAAATCTAAAAGACAGGGTTAAAGATACTAAATTTTTAAATTATTAAGGTATTTTATTGTGAGAAAGCTCGATTATTGTTAATACTCATAATTCGAGAACTAGGATGCGACCTTTTTAGATATGTCATTATCAGGAAGGTTAATATGGTCTAGTTTGTCTATGATTTCTTGTATTATAATATAAACTATCCTTAGGATCCCAAATGAAGGCTACTGAATCTTTAGCATAAACTCTATCGGGAAGATTAATATATACATATTCATAATAATCAGGATATTTATCATTATTAACATTAGCAAGGGTTCTCTTAAAATCGGTTCCCTCGTAGGTCATAAGAAGATGGGGTCTAGAAGTCAGCCCATTTATAAGAAAATAATTATAATCGATATGTCCAATACCTCTCGCATAATAGAAATCCACTTTTATGTATCGAGTACCGTTATATTTCCATTTTTTCATTCGCAAATAATTAAATCCACCATGTGATGGAATGGGTATTTCCCACACTTTCGTAAAAATGTCATCTTCACATTTGAACAATGTCAAATAAAAGAAAGCAGTACCGAGTTGAGTACTATCCAAGTCTATAAAACTTTGGTCATATCCCACAATATTTTTTGGTTCGATTAATCTTTCACCGGGTTTGGACATGGCGATGACAGTAAAAATATAAGTGCCCTTTTGCTTATAATAAATTACGGCAGGCTTTGGAATATTATATGTTAAAGTTTTATCGAAATTAACGACATAAGTTCCGGGTGGATAATTATTAAAGACATATTCCACAAGATTTAATGTATCGCAAGGATTTTCGTTGTTAGATTCTTTCTTCTTTTGTTCCAGTTGGTATTGTTGTAATTCGGCACTGGTTGTAGGTGAATAAGCAGCTGTTCCAATTCCTTTA
>CAJXGP010000017.1 GCA_913053915.1 uncultured Ignavibacteriales bacterium
ATTTAAAGATGCCGAAATATTAATTAATCTATAACTCGTGTCATGCCCCGATTCTCTCAAACTACGGTCATGGATGAAATATTTATCTAATTTTGGTTCTATTATTTCCCTGCTGTTATACTTTCTTATAAACTTATCAATTGACATTTTGTACTTCTTTGCATAAGGTTCGAGAATATGATTGAAATGACCCGGTTCAGTTTCAGGCGGAATTCCAAACCCTTCTCCATAGTACCTGCTAAGACCGGTATCGGTTAATCTTTGCTCATTCATCCAGACAGTATTGTATTCTTTTATTGCGGCTTTTAATCCACCAGACAGCCATCTAATATTTTTTGTATTTCTTTCCAGTTCTTCGAAAACAGCTAAAAGCATAGATGTGTAAAATGGCGGTTGGGATCTTGTTAAATAGTAACTCCGATTTGCATTAAGAATTTTACCATAGTGGTTTATTTCATAAATAAAATTATTTACCATCGATTTTGCTAATTCTATTTTCCCATCTTCAATAACCCGTAAAACTTTTGCTTGAGCCTGCAGGCTCATATCTCCGATTTCATCTAGATAAATTGTCCCTTTATGAGCGAATTCAAATTTACCGATTCGTTGTTGAACCGCCCCGGTGAAAGAGCCTTTTTCGTGTCCGAATAATTCCGATTCGATTAATTCATTAGGAATAGCTGCACAATTGACCTCTACAAAGCGTTGGTCTTTCCGGTTGCTTTGCTTATGAATAGCTCTTGCTACAAGTTCTTTACCGGTTCCGTTTTCTCCGGTAATTAATACACGCGCATTGGTCGGTGCAACTTTTTCGATTGTTTGTAAGATAGTTCTTATTGATTTACCGGAACCTAAAATATTTTCATCTTCTAAAATTGATTTTTTAAATTCTTTATTCTCAATTAGAAGATTTGCATGTTCAACTGCATTCCTTACACTTAAAAGTAATTTATCGCGATCGATTGGTTTTTCTATAAAATCAAATGCACCCAATTTAGTTGATTTAATCGCATTTTCAATACTTCCATGAGCGGATATTATTATTACGGAAATTGTTGAATTCATTTCCTTAATTTTTTTGAGCACTTCGAATCCGCTCATCTCAGGCATTTGGATGTCTAACAATAATGCTGAAAAATTATCAGCAAATATTTTTTTGATTCCTTCTTTCGCATTTGTTGAGTAATCGACCCGGTAATCTTCAAATTCGAGAATCATCTTTATACTTTCGCAAATCTCTTTTTCATCATCAATAATTAAAATAGAATTCATAAAGGGTATTTAAAAAATAAAAGTGAACGAATAATCATCACTTGAGACGGTAATATATTCTTGTTTTTTTTCAATAATTCTCCAAAAATATCTCCAAGTGAATCTGTTTGTAAATCTCTGGGATCAATAGAAGACTGAACCTTAAAATCATTTTCAAAAACTTCTACAAAATAACCAATTAAATTACTTAAATCAAAGATGTTAGAAGAGTATGAAATAAATGCACTGCCGAAGAAATGGGCTAATTTGTCTTTATCTCCGAATTTATCCTTAGGTGAATCGAAATATAATTCTTTAGGTAAATTTCTATTCTTCAAAATGAAAATGGAGTCCGGTGCGGCAGTGAGAGGGAAATGAATAATAAAAGGAAGCAAAGGTAGTTTTATCGGAACACTTTTATACGGCACAGTAGTAAAAATCAGTGCGAATAATGCATTCGAATAATCATTTTTTTCAAATTTTACCGCTCGTAAATATATTGTGTCTACCAATGCTAAATCATTGTTTGATTTTTTTAATTCTCGAAAATAATCGGAAGCGATAAATCCGGAAAGATAATTTACAGCTTTTGATAAATTACTTTGTTGTGCGAAAACGCCGGCATTAAAAATGACTGGAAATAAAAATAAACTATCTAAAAATATAGATATAAAAAATTGACGAGCATTTAATTGCATTTAAGTTTGAATTACTCCGATATTAAACTTCGGCATTACCGGATTATTATTAGCCACGTTAAGAGCCATCGAAATATAATCTCCGGTTAACGCCGGATCAATAACCTCGTCGACCCACAATCTGGCTGCCGCATACAAGGTAGTGCTTTTATTCTCATAAGAAGTTTGAATTTCATTTAACAATTTTTTTTTATCTTGTTCACTTAATTTTTTACCGCTTTTTGCAGCTTGGTTAAGTTTTATATCCAGTAAAACACTGCTTGCTTGAGAGCCTCCCATTACTGCTATTTTAGCGTTGGGATAAGCAAAGATAAATCTAGGATCATATGCCTTACCGCACATTGCATAGTTGCCTGCACCGAAACTATTTCCTACGATAATCGTAATCTTGGGTACAACGGAATTTGCTACAACATTTACCATCTTTGCGCCATCTTTGATAATACCTCCGTGTTCTGCACGACTGCCGACCATAAAACCCGTTACATCTTGCAGGAAAATTAATGGAATTTTCTTCTGATTGCAATTCATTATGAATCTCGCTGCTTTATTGGCGCTGTCGGAATAAATAACTCCTCCTATTTGCATTTCGCCGGTTTCTGTTTTTACTACGCTTCGCTGATTAGCGACAATTCCCACCGACCATCCGTCGATTCTGGCATAACAAGTTATTATCGTTTTCCCATAGCCGGCTTTATATTCGTCAATTTCAGATTTATCAACTATCCTCGCAATTATTTCATACATATCGTACGATTTCAATGGATCAGTTGGTAACAATCCATAAATTTCATGCGGTGAAAAAGCAGGGGGTGCACTTTCTATCCGATTGAAATTTGCTTTAGAAGTATCTGTAGTTTTGTGAACTATATTCCTAATAGCATCCAAACATTCAATATCGTTTTTCATTATATAATCGGTAACTCCGGATACATTTGATTGAACTTTAGCGCCGCCGAGACTTTCGTTATCAATAACTTCACCGATTGCCGCTTTAACCAAATGTGAGCCGGCTAGGAAAACCGATCCTTCACCCTCAACGATTAAAGTCTCATCGCTCATAATAGGTAAATAAGCGCCGCCGGCAACGCATGAACCCATTATAGCGGCAATTTGCGAAATTCCCATTGAAGACATAATCGCATTATTTCTGAATATTCGTCCAAAATGTTCTTTATCAGGGAAAATTTCGTCCTGCAACGGCAGAAATACACCTGCACTATCAACTAGATAAATTATCGGTAACCGATTTTCCATTGCTATTTCTTGAGCGCGCAGGTTTTTCTTTGTTGTTATTGGAAACCAAGCGCCCGCTTTTACAGTAGCATCGTTAGCAACTATTACGTGATACTTGCCATGAATTTTTCCGGTACCGTATATAGTGCCGGATGACGGTGCTCCTCCGTATTCTTTATACATATCATAAGCGGCAAAAGTATTTAGTTCATAAAAATCATTTTTAGTATCAACAAGTTTTTCTATTCTTTCGTGTGCAGTCAATTTTCCTTTAGATTTTAACTTTTGAATAGCTTTTTTTCCACCGCCCAATTTAATTATATTTTTTTCAGCATTTAATTTGCGAAGAAGATTTTTATAATAATCTTCATTCTTTAGAAATGATTCATTTTCTTGAATTGAGCTACCTATTTTTGTCATAACTTTTCAAATTTTCAATCTAGTAATTTTTCAATCTTTCAATACATCCCTGGAGATCACGATTCTTTGAATTTCCGAAGTGCCTTCACCTATCGTACACAATTTAACATCGCGGTAAAACTTTTCAACCGGATAATCTTTAATAAACCCATAGCCGCCGTAAATTTGGACAGCTTCACCGGCAGCCTTTTCAGCTATTTCGCTAGCGAACAATTTTGCCATAGCTGCTTCTTTAATATCGGGTATATTATGATCTTTCATGTAGGCTGCTCTAAGGGTTAGTAATCTAGCCGCCTCTATATTAGTCTGCATTTCCGATAGTTTAAATTGAGTTATCTGGAATTCACTTAAAGTTTTATTAAACTGTTTTCTTTCTTTTGAATACTTCAATGCGGCATCTAGACAACCTTGAGCCAACCCTACGCTCAATGCTGCAATTGAAATTCGCCCGCCTTCTAGTATTTTTAAAGCTTGAATAAAACCTTCACCTTCATTACCAATTAATTTATTGAACGGAATTTTACAATTTTCAAAGATAAGTTGACTAGTATCGCTGGCTCTCATTCCCAATTTATTTTCTTTCTTACCTGCAGTAAATCCTTCCATCCCTTTTTCCAGTATAAAAGCAGAAATTCCTTTTTTCCCCTTTGTTTTATCGGTAATTGCCATTATTACTGCAATTTTACCCACTGTTCCATGCGTTATAAATGTTTTACTACCATTAAGTAGAAAGTAACCGTCTTTTTTTTCAGCGAATGATTTTAAACCGGCTGCATCGCTACCTGAAAAAGGTTCCGTTAAACCCCATGCACCGATTTTTTGCCCGGAAGCTAAATCAGGAAGATATTTGTTCCTTTGGTCTTCATTTCCGAATCGGTAAATATGATTTGTACATAAACCATTATGGGCTGCAACAGAAAGTGCAATTGATGGATCGACTCTTGCTAATTCTTCAATAATTATTTCAAACTCTTCATACCTGCACCGCCGTATTTTTCAGGAACTAATATTCCTAGAAATCCCAATTCTCCCAATTGTTTGAAAATTTCCAATGGAAATTCTTGAGATTCATCAAATAGCATGATATAAGGTCGTATGTTTTTATTAGCGAAATCGCGTATGGTATCCCGGATAATAATTTGGTTTTCGCTAAGTTCAAAGTTAAATAATGCTTTCATAAACTGTCCTTTCAATATATTGATTCACTTCAACGATTAGTAGAAAATTGAAAGTGGTTTAAATATAATCTTTTGGATTATATTAAACTAATACGATTCGGTCATAAGTGATTTCTAAAATTGTAAATAATTTTTTCAGCCAGTTGATATGGAGATAAATCACCCGCTACAACTTTTTCCAAAGTCGAGTTTAATAAATTTTCACTAAAATTGTTCCACAATAAATTTTGAATATTTTCCTCCACAATATCCTTTATTCTTCGTTTGATATTTAATTCTCTATTTTTAATAAAATTATTTGAATTTTTCAAGTAAATGTGATGCCTGTTGATTTCATTTGCAATTTCATCTATTCCTTTGTTTTCCGTTGCTATAGTTTGAATTATGTTGGGTATCCATGAATATTCATCATGATCTTTCAACATTAAAATAGTTGTTAAAGCTGTAGTTGCTTGTTGTGCACCTGGTCTATCACTTTTGTTTAGCACGAAAAAATCCGCAATTTCCATTAAGCCGGCTTTCATAGCCTGCACATAATCACCGGATTCAGGCACTAAAACGACAATGGTTGTATCGGCTGCATTTGCGATATCCAATTCAGATTGACCGACGCCGACAGTTTCGAAGATAATATAATCGTAACCTGCAGCATCGATAACATCAGCAGCATCGATTGCTTTTTTGCTTAACCCTCCCAAGCTTCCTCTACTAGCCATACTACGAATGAAAACATTAGGATTTTGTCCGATCTCGGTCATTCGAATTCTATCACCGAGCAATGCTCCTCCGGTAAAAGGGCTGGAAGGATCAACAGCGATGATTCCGATTGTTTTATTTTGTTTTAAATAGTATTTGGTTAATTGGTTTGTAATACTACTTTTGCCGGCACCTGGGGGCCCGGTTACTCCAATTCTGTAAGCTCTTCCAACATTAGGATGAATTTTTTCCAATAATTCAACGGAAGTTGAATTGTTTAATTCAACAATTGAAATCGACCGGGCAATTGCTCTACGTTCTTTGTTCAACAATTTTTCTATTAACAAATTATCTATCATTATTCGATTAATCTTATCAAGTAAATTAATTTAAATCGGGAAACAATTTTCTAACTCTGATTTTTAAAAAATTCAACTGTTTTCTTTAACCCTTCTTCCAAAGTAATTGATGGGCGCCATTTAAATTTATTAAATAATTTACCGGAACTTATTAAGCTTCTCATCTGCTCGCCCGGTGCAGCAGGACCGTGCTTTTCCTTTTGACCGTTTTCAATTATTGTATTCAATTTATTAAAAATATCAATAACATTATTTTCTATACCGGTTCCGATGTTAAAAATATCACTGTCCGCATCATTTAATGTTATTAAATTTGCTTTTACAACATCACCGACAAAAACATAATCCCTAGTTTGTTCACCGCTGCCGTTTATAATCGGTTGATCACCTCTTAGTAATTTTGTAGTAAATATTGCAATTACGCCGGCTTCACCGAAGGGATTTTGACGAGGACCATATATATTAGCATATCTTAAAATTGTATAATTAAGATTATACTGGAATTTATAGAAATATAAATATTTTTCAACAGATAATTTTGAAATTCCATAAGGGGAAAGTGGTTGTGTCGGATGTTTTTCATCAGCGGGAAAATATTCCTGTTCTCCGTAAACAGCACCGCCTGTAGATGCAAACATAAATTTTTTCACACCTGTTTTCACGCAGTTTTGAAGAAGATTAATGGTTCCTAATATATTGGTATTTGCATCAAAAGTGGGATCAGCAACCGAACGGCGTACATCCATCTGTGCCGCATGATGATTGACTACATCAAATTTTTCTTTCTCAAATAAGTCGGATATTTCTTTATCACCGATATCCGCTTTCACAAACTTTGCTTTAGGATTTACATTTTTTTCAAAACCGGTAGAAAGATTATCGATGACTACAACATGATGTCCTTCATTAATAAACGCATCTACAATATGAGAAGCAATGAAACCTGCTCCTCCAGTTACTAATATTTTCAAGTTTTATCTCCTTTATATAAATTATATTTATGAATATATTCTTTAACTTTATCAGGGACTAGAAAATCAATACTTAATCCTTTTTTTATTCTCTCCTTGATATCACTCGAGCTTATTTCAATTGTGGGAGTTTCTACAAAAATTGCCGATTTGTAATATTTATCTTTTTGTTCAGGTTCATCTACCGGCTTTCGTTTCATTACAACAAGATTGGCTAATTTTAAAATATTATCGGGTTCTTTCCATTTATTGAAGGCAATAATATTATCATATCCTATTATCAGGTCGATGTTATCATATTGTTGTTTTAACTTTTGTAATGTAGTAATTGTATAGGAAATTGAAGTTTTCTCAATCTCGATACTAGAGCATTCAAAGTACGGGATATTTTCTATTGATAACTGTATCATTCGAAGTCTATGACTAGCCGGGGCAGCTTTTGCATTCGTTTTATGCGGCGAAATAAATGCGGGTATAAAAATTATTTTAGCAAGTCCCCTCATTTCTTTAACGGCACGGGCAGTAATTAAATGACCAATATGAATAGGATCAAAAGTTCCCCCAAGTATACCTATCTTTCTCATTTAATAAGTTCCTTATACTCAATAAAGAGATTTGTAAATAATTCATGGATATTATGACTACAATACGATAAACTTTCTTTCTTAGAAAGTTCCTGATATAAAGTTTTAAAATCCTCCAAATTTTGGATAGTCATAAAATTTCCAAAAATATGTAGAAAATAATCTAGCCGACTAAAAACAGATAATGATTTATCAAAATCCCTCTCTTGCAATTCAATTGATGTTGCCAATTCGCAATGGTAAGTGTTAAAACCCATGAATGCAATATTACCGTTGATTGACTTGCCGATTACAAGCGTTTCATCTTCCATTGCAAGTAAATTGAAAGCTTTTACTATATCGGTAGTATTATAGCCGATTGAGTTATAAAAAATTAATAGATTGTTCGAAAAAGAATTAAAAAATTTATTAGATAATATATTTAAAAAATCTGATATAGATGATGATTCGTTCCAGATTACTGAGTCGGGATTATCATCAAATCTTTCAGGTAAATATTCTTTATCCATTTTATCAAAACAGTAAAAAATATTTTTAGAGGCAGTTAAATCACTTAAAACCTCTTCATGATTTAATTCTAAAGCGGAATATAAATCCCGGCTTCTTTCTTTATCAAAGCCTTCGAATAGAGGGACTGCATCGACGTTGGAAACCGGATGAGGAGGGAATATATATATTGATGAATTATATTTCATTTAATGATTAAACTGCAATTACGAAAGTAAACCGTGAATAAAATTTCTGTAATAATCAACTTCTTTTTGGAAAAATTCTTTTTTAGAATTACCGGAGTTTTTTAATCCTATTTTTCGAAAAGCCAAAGTTGTTGTAGCGTTAATATATGATTTCCTAATCCTTTCATCAACCCAACCGAAATTATTTCTTCTGGTAGAACTTAATATTTCCAGATGCCTGAAGGGGAGTAAACCGTTTTGTGCTTCTTCTTTTAACTCTTTATAGATAATTTTTTTTTCATTCCGGACAGATAAGTAAAGAATAATAATAAAAATTGTTAAAGTGAGAAATATGGAAACAAATTCTAAACCGGTTTTTGATTGAAAACCAACACTAAAATTCCATACGGAATGAATAAATATTGCAAGTAATAAACCGGTTATCGTAAGAATAATTTTATGAAATAATCTTTTAAATTTGGCAAATTCTAAAAATGCACCGAAAGTTGCAGTCGCTATACAATGTATTATGCCTGAAAAGAGACTTCTGATAATTACTATTGAAACCCATTGTGATAAAGATGAACTATAAGCTATAAAGTATAAAAAATTTTCGGTCATACCAAATCCGAGACCAATAGCGCCGCCGTAAACAATTCCTTCAGTTAAATTTTCAAATCGTTTGTATGAAAGAATTATAAAAAGAAAAATGCCTTTTGTTATTTCTTCCACAAAAGGAGCGACGAGAATTGTTTCTAAATGATTAAGCTCCGGTTTATTTATGACAAAAGAAGCAACTTTTGATGAAATTAGCCAACTTCCCAAAAGAGCTAATATTATTGCGCCAATTGCTCCCCAAAAATAATTCACCAAAACCAACTTAAACGGTTCTCTGCCATACCGGTCAAATTTCCAAATGAGTATCAGGAAAAGAAACATTGGAATAACGGCTGCTGCTGCAGAGATGAGAATAGACATATTTAAAATTAAATTTAATTGTAATTATATTTGAATCGGTTTATTATAAACTAAACGAATATTGGGAAAAGATATCACAATTCAACTCCAAACAAGAATATTATTTTTATCTAAATTGAACGATTGTCGATACAACCTTAATAAGACCATGCTGTTGCGAGAGAACCTATATGATTTCGAAGCCCTCCAGGCTGCCTTGCCGGTAGGTAATCATTTATAAAATTTCCGTTTCTCGCTTGCGCTCCTTACAATGACAATCAGGAATCACTCAATTTAGGCTTTATTTGATCCATTCGATGATCTCTTTCAACGAAGGTCTTTTTCCATAAGATAATATACCTATTTTAAAAATTCTGGAAGCGAGCTTAATCGTAACAACAATGGATAAAATCATTATGATAAGTGTTATTATTATCTCGGTAATAGTCAACGAAATAATATTTAATCTTAATATCATAATTGATGGTAATGTAAAGGGTATATAAGATAATATTTGTACAAATAAAGAATTCGGATTTTCCATTACAGGAACAATCAGAGCAATAGGAATAATTAAAATTACACTTAAATAACTCGTTATCTGTTGAGCCTCCTGTTCCGAATTAACTATTGAACCGATCCCCACAAAAATTGCCGTATAAAATATAAACCCCAGTATAAAATAAACTAGTATAGGAATAAGATTGGTAAATGCATTATGCGGTATTGTGTTGGTACTTGCCGCGATCGATATTCCAATTAGTAACCAGATCAATATTTGAGTTAAACCTAGTGAACTTAATCCGAATATCTTCCCTGTTAAAAGCTCATCGGGTGAACAACTTGAAATTAAAATTTCAATAAGTTTGTTCGATTTTTCTTCAACTAAACTTCTAACGAGCATTCCACCGGAAGATAATATCATAAACATTAACAGAATGATGAAAATAAACGAAGTCAAAGCTATCATCATAATATTTGAGCCGGATTCTTCACCGCTCTTTTCTATTTTAATCGAAGTAAATTTAACATTGGTTAATACAATTTTTATTATTCCTGAATTAACACCCGCTTTTTTAAGTTTTTGAATAATTCTGACTTTATTTACCGTTCTCTGCAGTAGATTAATTTCCCGAATATTTCCAGTGTTTGATGACCTGTATTCAACTTTTAAGGAATCTGTTCCGGCATTTAAGAATAATAAATATCCCTCAATTCTGTTATCAATTACTAATTTATCAGCCGAATGTTTCAACTTAGTTAAACTTATGTTTTTTCTAAAAAGATTAATCGGAATAAACCTCGGTTGTCCATTCTTCAGCTTAATATTTCCCAATTCATTAATAAGCGTTTGCGGGAATGTATTTGAAGTATCTACAATACCTATGGCTTTTGTAGTAGTCTCACTCTTATTTGAAAATATAGTTGGTGCTATAGTGAGTCCTATTATTATTGTAGGAGTAAGAATCAGGGAAATTAAAAAAGTTTTAGTCTTCACTTTTTCTAAATACTCCCACTTTGCAACAGCAAATGTTTTCTTAAAATTCATAATGTTTTAATTCTTTTTGATAACATCAAGAAATATTTTATTTAAAGTAGGTTCAATTACGGAAAAATGGGTAACATTAATTTTATCAATGATACTCCTCAAAAAATCAGAGGGCTGTATATCTTCTTCCAGCTGTACTTCAGCATAATTACTGTAGATATTAACATTAACTACATAAGGAAAGGAACGGATAAAAGATAAATCACCTTCAAATTCAATTTTTACATTATTAGAACCAAATTGTTTTTTTATCTGAGAGATACTGCCGCTGCAAACTTCTTTACCGTTATTAATCAGAAAAATATCAGCGCATAATTTTTCTGCAGTATCCATTTGATGGGTGGAGAGCATAATTATTTTTCCCGAAACTGCAAATTCAATAAGAATATCTTTTATCTCTTGTTGATTAATAGGATCAAATCCGCTGAACGGTTCATCCAAAACTAAAATTGATGGGTTGTGCAAAATAGCAGTAATAAATTGTACTTTTTGTTGGTTCCCTTTAGAAAGCTCGATTATTCTACTATTAACATATTTTCCAATTGAAAGTTTTTTTAGCCATCGTACAGCTTCTTCTTTGGCATAACTTCTGCTCATATTTTTTAATTCGGCAAAATAGAGAATCACATCAATCACTTTACTTTTTTTATATAAACCGCGTTCTTCAGGTAAATATCCGATTTCGTTGAAAAAATTAATATCAATTGGCTTTCCACCCAAAGAAATTTTCCCTTTTGTAGGTTTGATAATATTCAACAGTATTCTGATAGTAAATATGATTTCTCGACAAGCACTTTCTAATTTAAATCAAAAAGTCGATTTAATTTTATATTTACAAGACAATATCAGTTATTACGATGCAATCAGCTTAACAGAACAAGTTAAACAAATACCTGGTGTTAAAAATGTAGAATATATTTCTAAAAACGAAGCACTCAAAGAAATCTCTAAAACCTATCCCAACACTACTAATTTCCTGCACAAATTCAATATCCAAAATCCCCTTCCACCTTCTTTATCTATCACTACTAAAAAAGCGGAAACTTTCCAAAATATTATCAATGCAATTAAAAATTCTCCCTATAAAAACGAAATTGTTATTCCTAAAAGTAGCCAAAGCCGCAATGAACAAGCTATTCTCTCTAACACCGCAATAAATCTGATTAATATCAACAATTTCGTCAATCAATTGATTTTTTGGGTCATATTTATTTTTATCATCGGTGGTTCTTTAATTATTATCAGTTCTATTCAACTCACTATTTATACCATGCGATTAGTTGGTGCCACTCCTTTCTTCATTCGTTTACCATTTTTAATTGAAGCTTCTTTTTATGCCATTTTCGCAGTAATCACCAGTTTTATTTTACTGGCTATAGCGGGATATTTCTTAGGAACAAGCAATTTTCAATATTTACAAACATTACAAAATTTCAGTTTAATTAAATTCTTTTTTCAAGAACTCTTAATAACCATTATCCTCAGCTTAATTGGCAGCTTTGTCACCGTAGATCATCATTTGAAATCAAAACTAATTAGTC